>NZ_JBQOUX010000038.1:0-45245 GCF_052216785.1 Streptomyces sp. JW3
CTTCTATTGCGGAGGGGGCAATTCAGGGGAACGGTCCGTGACCGGCCGGGTCAGCCGCCGGCGACGGCGGGAATGATCGAGACGCCGGCCCCGTCGGGGGTGGCGGTCTCCAGCCCCTGCTCGAAGCGGACGTCGTCGTCGTTGACGTAGACGTTGACGAACCGCCGCAGCTTGCCCTGGTCGTCCAGGACCCGGGCGGAGATGCCGGTGTGGTTCTTCTCCAGGTCGGCGATGACCTCGCCGAGGGTGGCCCCTTCGGCACTCACTTCGGCCTGCCCGCCGGTGTAGGTACGCAGGATGGTGGGGATGCGGACAGAAACACTCACTTGAAACCTCCGGTCGGGTTATTCGCTTAGGGGCGCGTGGGGCGCGGGGAACTGCGCGTTACGCCAGCCCCGCCTCACGGAACGACTCAAGACTCGGCCGGATCGTCGCCGTGAGCCCGGTACCGGCGACGGCGTCCAGCGTCTTCAGCCCGTCGCCCGTGTTCAGCACCACCGTGGTGAGGCTCGGGTCCAGCAGACCGGCCTCGATGAGCTTCCGGGTCACCCCCACGGTGACCCCGCCCGCCGTCTCCGCGAAGATCCCCTCCGTGCGCGCCAGGAGCTTGATCGCCGCAACGACCTGCTCGTCGTTCACGTCCTCCACCGCGCCGCCGGTACGGCGCGCGATGTCGAGGACGTAGGGGCCGTCCGCCGGGTTGCCGATGGCCAGCGACTTGGCGATGGTGTCCGGCTTCTGCGGGCGGACCACGTCGTGGCCGGCCTTGAAGGCGGTGGAGACCGGCGAGCAGCCCTCGGCCTGCGCGCCGAAGATCTTGTAGGGCTTGTCCTCGACCAGCCCCAGCTCGATCAGTTCCTTCAGCCCCTTGTCGATCTTCGTGAGCTGGGAGCCGGAGGCGATCGGCACCACGAGCTGGTCGGGCAGCCGCCAGCCGAGCTGCTCGCAGATCTCGTACGCCAGGGTCTTGGAGCCCTCGGCGTAGTACGGCCGCAGGTTGACGTTGACGAAGCCCCAGCCCTCGCCGGCCGGGTCGCCGATCAGTTCCGAGCAGAAGCGGTTGACGTCGTCGTAGTTGCCCTCGATGCCGACCAGCTCGCCGCCGTAGATCGCGGCCATGACGACCTTGCCCTGCTCCAGGTCGTGCGGGATGAACACGCACGAGCGCAGCCCGGCCCGCGCGGCGGCGGCGCCGACCGCGCCGGCCAGGTTGCCGGTGGAGGAGCAGGACAGGGTGGTGAAGCCGAAGGCGCGGGCCGCTTCCAGGGCCTGGGCGACGACGCGGTCCTTGAAGGAGTGGGTGGGGTTGCCCGAGTCGTCCTTGACGTACAGGCCGCCGGTGACGCCCAGCTCGGCGGCGAGGCGGTCGGCCTTGACCAGCTTGGTCCAGCCCGGGTTGATGTTGGGCTTGTCGGCCACGTCGGCGGGGACGGGAAGGAGGGGCGCGTAGCGCCAGATGTTCGCGGGGCCCGCCTCGATGCGCGCGCGGAGCTTCTCGGTGTCGTAGCCGGAGAAGTCGTAAGCGATCTCCAGCGGGCCGAAACACTCCTCGCAGGCGAAGACCGGGCCGAGCGGCACGCGGTGGCCGCATTCGCGGCAGGAGAGCGCCGCGGCGGGGCCGAGATCAACAGAGGTGGTGGGGGATTCGGCAGTCTGCACAGCCATGGAGGCGAGGCCCTTTCTCCTCATCTTCCTCACGACGCATCTCGCCGTGAGACGGATTTGGCACCTTCCCGAGCCGGGAGCCTCGCTTCTTCACGAGTGCCGACTGGAGGGTTGCCGGGGCTTCATCGGGCCGTGTCCCTCTGCCCCTCTGGATGAGCAATATGTGGTTGTCAGCGGCGGCCACCCCCGACATGCGATGGTCATCCGCGTTGTTCAAGACTGTAACCGACGGCCAGGACAGTTGAGATAGTCGTCCGATGCGCGAGATGGATCACATAAGGGGTACGTGGTCCGTACAGGGAGGAGCCGGGGACCTTGCTGGAAGAAGTCGAGCGGTGGCTGAGCACACGCTCCTGGTCCGTGTCCGACCGTCCGCTGCACCACGTCCTGGCCGCCAAGCAGCGCTCCGGGCAGACGGTGAGCGTGGTGCTGCCCGCGCTGAACGAGGAGGAGACGGTCGGCGAGATCGT
The DNA here is from genome assembly GCF_052216785.1 of Streptomyces sp. JW3. Classification (NCBI taxonomy): domain Bacteria; kingdom Bacillati; phylum Actinomycetota; class Actinomycetes; order Kitasatosporales; family Streptomycetaceae; genus Streptomyces; species Streptomyces sp. JW3. The sequence continues at coordinate 2,136 of NZ_JBQOUX010000038.1, forward strand.
CGCGGCGATCCGGCACGATCTGATGTGCCAGGTGCCGCTGGTGGACGAGATCGTGGTGGTCGATTCCGGGTCGACGGACGCCACCTCGAAGGTGGCCGCGGCGGCCGGTGCGCGGGTCGCGCACCGGGACGACGTGCTCCCGCGCGTGCCGCCGGTGCCCGGCAAGGGCGAGGTGCTGTGGCGGTCGCTGCTGGTGACCGGCGGCGACATCGTGGCGTTCGTCGACGCGGACCTGAAGGAGTTCTCGTCCGACTTCGTCACCGGCATCGTCGGCCCGCTGCTCACCGACCCGGACGTGCACCTGGTCAAGGCCATGTACGACCGTCCGCTGGGCGGCGCCGCCGGGCAGGGCGGCCGGGTGACGGAGCTGATGGCCCGGCCGCTGCTGAACATGCACTGGCCACGGCTGGCCGGGTTCGTGCAGCCGCTGGGCGGCGAGTACGCGGCCCGCCGGTCGCTGCTGGAGCAGCTGCCGTTCCCGGTCGGGTACGGCGTGGAGCTGGGCATGCTGGTGGACGCGCTGCACCTGGTGGGCCTGGACGCGCTGGCCCAGGTGGACGTGGGGGTGCGCAGGCACCGGCACCAGGACGGGCAGGCGCTGGGCCGGATGGCCGCCGCCATCTACCGCACCGCGCAGCTCAGGCTGGCCCGGGGCCATCTGATCCGGCCGTCGCTGACCCAGTTCGAGCGCGGCGCGGACGGATTCGAGCCGCGCACCTTCTCGGTGGACACCGAGGAACGGCCGCCGATGCTGGAGATCGCCGAGTACGCGCGGCGCAAGGTCGCGTGAACGTACGTTTGAGCTGCTGGCGGCCGGGCTAGGTTGAGGCGTATGGCTTCAACCTTCGGTGCCGCCCGTGTGCTGGTGGCTTCCAACCGCGGCCCCGTCTCGTACCAGATCCAGCAGGACGGTTCGCTGCGGTCGAAACGCGGCGGCGGCGGACTGGTCTCCGGACTCTCCGCGATCGGACCGGACGCGGAGGCCCTGTGGGTCTGTTCCGCGCTCACCGACGACGACCGCGAGGCGGTGCGGCGCGGGGCCGGCGAGGACGGCGTGCGGATGCTGGACGTCCCGGCCGAGGTGCACGCGGACGCCTACAACGGGATCGCCAACTCGGTGCTGTGGTTCGTGCACCACATGCTGTACCAGACGCCGCTGGAGCCGGTCTTCGACGCGGAGTTCCGGCGGCAGTGGGCGTCCTACGAGGCGTTCAACCGGGCGTTCGCGCGGGCGCTGGCCGAGGAGGCCGCCGAGGGCGCGGCGGTGCTGGTGCAGGACTACCACCTGACGCTGGTCCCGGGGATGCTGCGCGAGCTGCGCCCGGACGTCAGGATCAGCCACTTCTCGCACACGCCGTGGGCGCCGGTGGAGTACTTCCGGATGCTGCCCGACGACATCGCCGCGCAGGTGCTGCGCGGGATGCTCGGCGCGGACCGGCTGGGCTTCCTCACCCGGCGCTGGGCGGACGCGTTCACCGCGTGCTGCGAGACGCTGGTGGGCGGGCTCGGGGAGACGGTGATCGGCGTGCACGGGCTGGGCGCGGACGCGGACTTCCTGCGCAAGCGGTCGCACGAGGCCGATGTGGACGAGCGGATGGCGGCGCTGCGGGAGCAGATCGGGGAAGGCCGGAAGACCGTCGTACGGGTCGACCGGACCGAGCTGTCGAAGAACATCGTGCGCGGGCTGCTGGCCTACCGGCGGCTGCTGGCGGACCGGCCCGAGTGGCGCGAGCGGGTGGTGCACGTCGCGTTCGCCTACCCGTCCCGGCAGGACCTCGCCGTCTACCGGGAGTACACGGCCGAGGTGCGGCGGGTCGCGGAGGCGATCAACGAGGAGTTCGGTACGGCGGGCTGGACGCCGGTCGTGCTGCACGTCAAGGACGACTTCGCGCGGTCGCTGGCGGCGTACCGGCTGGCGGACGTGGCGCTGGTCAACCCCATCCGGGACGGGATGAACCTGGTCGCCAAGGAGGTGCCGGTGGTCTCCGACGAGGGGTGCGCGCTGGTGCTGTCCCGGGAGGCGGGGGCGTACGAGGAGCTGGGCGAGGACGCGCTGGTCGTCAACCCGTACGACGTGACGGGGACGGCCGAGGCGCTGCACGAGGCGCTCGGCCTGCCGGCGGGCGAGCGGGCCGAGCGGTCCAAGCGGCTGGCGGCGGCGGCGACCGCGCTGCCGCCGGCCCGGTGGTTCCTGGACCAGCTGGCGGCGTTGCGGGGCTGAGCGGCGGCTACTTCGTCCGGACGGCCGGGCAGTAGCCGGTGTCCATGCCGATGGAGTTGATCTCGGCGTTGGAGCGGCGGTCGCCGGCGTAGTCGATCAGGTCCGTGCACGCGGTGTCGCCCTGCGCCGCCGTGCCCGTCAACGGGGCCGGGCAGGTGCCGGTGTCGGAGCCGATGGAGTTGATCTCCGCGTTGGAGCGGGGGTCGCCGGCGTAGTCGAGCTGGTTGGTGCACCGGTCCGTGTCCACGGCGGAGGCCGGCGTGGTCGTGGAGGTGCCGGACGTGTCCGTGCCGGAGGTGTCCGTGCCGGAGGTGTCCGTGCCGGACGAGGCCGTGTCGTCGGTGCCGGCAGTGGTTCCGGCCGGGTCGGTCGTGGTGGCGTCGGCCGTGGCGGTCGACGACTGGGCGGCGCTCGTGGCGGCGGGCGCCGCGGCGTCGCTTCCGCCGCCGTTGTCGCAGGCGGTGAGCGTGAGGGCGGCGGCGACGGCGGCGACGCCGAGCAGCGACATCTTGCGAGCGGCCATGGGACTCTCCTCCACTGTGGTGATCGGGCGTTCCGATCTGCAGGACAGGGGAGGGCACCGGTCCGGTTGTCCCGTACTCGACGTCAGGACGGGCCTGTGACATGCGGGAGAACCCGCTGTGACGTTGTCTCAGGCGGCCAGCCGGCGGGCGAGCGCGGCCAGCAGGGCGACCACCCCGGCCGGGCCGGCCACCTCCGTGTCCGCCCGCTTCCTGAGCTCCGTCACCTCGTCGCTGCCGCTGCACACCAGCAGGCCGGGGACGCCCTCGGCGCGCAGCCGGTCGACGGCGGCGTAGGCGGGGAGGTCGCCGAGGTCGTCGCCGGCGTAGAGGACCGAGCGGGCGCCGGTGGCGCGGACGTGGTCCAGCAGGGCGGCGCCCTTGTCCATGCCGGGCGGGCGCAGCTCCAGCACCATGCGGCCGGGCTCGACGATCAGGCCGTGCCGGGCGGCGAGGTCGGTGAGCGGGCCGCGCAGCGCCTCGAAGGCGGCCCCCGGGTCGGCGGCCCGGCGGGTGTGGACGGCGACGGAGCGGCCCTTGTCCTCGGTCCAGGTGCCCTCCGTGCCGCTGTGCGCCAGCAGTGCGGGCAGTTCGGCGCGGACCGCGGCGACCCCGGGGTGCGGGGGCGGGGCGGTGACGGCGCCGGTGGCGGCGTCCCAGCGTTCGGCGCCGTAGTGGCCGAGGACGACGAGGTGTTCCAGGCCGGGTACGTCCGCGAAGCCGCCGTGCCGGACGGCGACCTCGGCCGGGCGGCCGGTGATCACCGCGACGGAGCCGACCCGCGGGGCGAGCGCGGCCAGCGCGGGCACCGCGGCGGGATGGGCGCGGGCCCGGTCGGGGTCGGGCACGATCTCGGCGAGCGTGCCGTCGAAGTCGAGCGCGATCGCCGTTTGGCGGGGGTCGGCGAGGATGCCGTCCAGCCCGGCCCGCCCGGCCTCGGTGGCGGGCGTCGGCAGGGGGGCCGGCGGGTCGGGGGTGACGTCCGGATGACTCGTGTGGCTGCCCATACGGCGAACCTATCCCGCGGGGGCGGGTGCCACGCCTCGGTGACCGGCCCGGTCCGAGCACGGCCGCCTCACCGCTCCGCCCGCCGGGCATCCCGTACCCGGCGCAGCCGGTTCACCGTCACCGGGTCCTCGCGCAGGGCGCGGGGGTCGTCCAGGAGGGCGTTGAGGAGCTGGTAGTAGCGGACCGGGACCAGGCCCAGTTCCTCACGGATCGCGCGTTCCTTCGCGCCGGGGCCGGCAAAGCCCCGGCGCTCCAGCGCGAGGATGCCCCGCTCCCGTTCCCCCAGTGACCGCCGCCCGCCTTCGTCCATGACCGCACCGTAACGCCGGGCACTGACACCCGGACGCGGCTAGTCGGCCTGCGTCGCCGTCGTCTGGAGCAGGGCGAGGACCGACTTCGGGTCCTGTCCCGCGGCGACCGCCTTGCCGATGTTCTTCTTGATCGCCGCGCTGACCGTGGCCCAGGACGTCTCGCCGACCGGATACAGCTCGGAGGAGACCAGCTCGTCGAGGAACGGCCGCAGGTCCTTGTCCTGGTCCGCCGCGGCCATCGTCTCGGAGGCCGAGCCGGTGACCGGCAGCAGGTCGTAGCGGCGGGAGAAGTCGAGGACGTTGGCGTCGCTGTAGACGAAGTCGAGGAAGTCACCGACCTCCTCCTGGTGGCCGTTCTTCTTGAACGCCGTCATCCAGTCGGTGACGCCCAGCGTGCTCTTGCTCGGCCCGTCCACCCCGGGCGTCGTCACCATGCCGAACTTCACGCCCTTCTTCTCGGCCATCGCCATCAGCGACGGGTGGCCGTTGAGCATGCCGACCTCCCCCTTGGCGAACGCGGCGAAGGCGTCCGCGCGGTTCAGCTCGCCGGGCGCGACCGGGCCGGTCAGGTCCTTGTCGACCAGTTCGTCCTTGAGCCAGCTGAAGGTGTCGATGTTCTGCGCGGAGTCGATGCTGTAGGTGCCGAGCGTGTCGGTGTAGCCGCCCCCGCCGCTGAGCATCCACTGCATGGTCTCCGCCTGCGCCTCCTCGGACCCGAGCGGCAGCGCGTAGGGGTACGTCACTCCCTCGGCCTTCAGCGCCTCGGCGGCGTCGGCCAGGTCGGCCCAGCTCTTGGGCGCGCTCAGGCCCGCCTTGGCGAAGAGGGTCTTGTTGTAGAACAGCACCCGCGTGGACGCCGCGAACGGCATCCCGTACTGCACCCCGTTGACCTGCCCGGCGGTGGCGAGCTGGGAGACGAAGTCGGCCTGCGTGGGGATCGAGAGCAGGTCGTCGGCCCGGTAGAGCAGGTCCTCGTCCGCGTAGTCGGCGTAGGCGCCGATCTGCGCCAGGTCGGGTGCCTGGCCGGCGTCGACCAGTTCGCGGACCTTCCGGTCGACGTCGTTCCAGGAGTAGACGGTGACGTCGACGTGCACGTCGGGGTGGCTGGACTCGTACGACGCGGCCAGCTCGTCCCAGTACCGCTGGGAGCCGTTGGACTTCCCGGAGCCGTAGTCGGCGGCGACCAGCCGCAGCGTCACCTTGTCCGAGCCGCCCGCGCCGCAGCCGCCGAGGAGCGCCGTCATGCCCAGCGCGGACACCACCGCGATCGTCCCTTTTCCACGCCGCCGCACTGTTCGCTCCCCACCTCGCCGACCGGTTTTCGCCGACCGTTGTCCGTTTACCGGATCAAGGTCTACACCACGCGAGTGGACTAGACCTCTCGCGGGTCAGCGGGCCACACTGTCCCCGTGAGACATGTCATCGCCCTGGACGTGGGCGGCACCGGAATGAAGGCCGCGCTGGCCGGGCCGGGCGGCGAGCTGCTGCACCAGGACCGCCGGCCCACCGGCCGCGACCGCGGGCCCGAGGCGGTCGTCGAGTCCATCCTGGAGTTCGCCGCCGACCTGGGCGCCCTCGGGACGCGGCGGTTCGGCACGCCGCCCGCGGCGGCCGGCGTCGCCGTACCCGGCATCGTCGACGACGCCCGCGGCCTCGCCGTCTACGCCGCCAACCTCGGCTGGCGGGACGTCCCGCTGCGCACCCTGCTCAGCGACCGGCTCGGCGGCGTCCCGGTCGCCCTCGGCCACGACGTGCGCACCGGCGGCCTCGCCGAGGGCCGCATCGGCGCGGGCCGGGGCGCCGACCGCTTCCTCTTCGTCCCGCTCGGCACCGGCATCGCGGGCGCCATCGGCATCGACGGCCGGGTGGAGGGCGGCGCGCACGGCTTCGCGGGCGAGATCGGCCACGTCGTCGTACGTCCCGCCGGCGTGCCCTGCCCGTGCGGGCAGCGCGGCTGCCTGGAGCGGTACGCCTCCGCGAGCGCCGTCGGGCAGGCGTGGGCGGCGGCCACGGGCGACCCGGCGGCGGACGCCGCGGACTGCGCCAAGGCCGTCGACTCCGGGGACGTACGGGCGCTGCGGGTGTGGCAGGAGGCGGTGGACGCCCTGGCCGACGGCCTGGTCACCGCCCTCACCCTGCTGGACCCCCGGGCGCTGATCATCGGTGGCGGCCTGGCGGAGGCCGGGGAAACCTTGTTCACACCACTGCGCGAGGCCGTGGCCCGCCGGCTCACCTTCCAGACCCCACCATCCATCGTCCCCGCGGCCCTGGGCGACACGGCGGGCTGCCGCGGCGCCGGCCTGCTGGCCTGGGATCTACTCGACCGTACGGAGGAAGCAACGTGACGGACATGCCCTCAGGGGCGCGGGACAGCGCCGATCTGCGACTCCGTCGCGGGGCGCGAGCAACCACGAACAACCCGCACCCCGCAACGGACCATTCCCCCCTGATCCTGTCCGGCGCCAACGTTGTCCTCCCCACCGGAACCGTCGAAGCAGGCCAAGTCGTCGTCGACGGCACCCGCATCACCGCCACCGCCCCGGAAAACGCCCACGTCATCGACCTGACGGCGCACTGGATCGTCCCCGGCTTCGTGGATCTGCACAACCACGGCGGCGGCGGCGCCTCCTTCGCCGGCGGCACCGCCGAGGACGTGCTGAAGGGCGTCGCCACGCACCGCCGGCACGGCACGACCACCGTCGTCGCCTCCGCCGTCACCGGTGACCTGGACTTTCTCGCCCGGCACGCCGGGATGCTCGCCGAGCTGGCCCAGCAGGGCGACATCGCCGGCATCCACTTCGAGGGCCCGTTCATCTCCCCGTGCCGCAAGGGCGCGCACGACGAGCAGTTGCTGCGCGCCCCCGACCCGGCGGAGGTCCGCAAGCTGATCGACGCCGCGCACGGCCACGCGCGGATGATGACGCTGGCCACCGAGCTGCCGGGCGGCCTGGACTCCGTACGGCTGCTGGTCGAGCACGGCGTGCTCGCGGCCGTGGGGCACACGGACGCCACGTACGAGCAGACGCTTGGGGCGATCGACGCGGGCGCGACCGTCGCCACCCACCTGTTCAACGCGATGCCGCCGATCGGCCACCGCGCGCCGGGCCCGATCACCGCCCTGCTGGAGGACGAGCGGGTCACCGTCGAGCTGATCAACGACGGCGTGCACCTGCACCCGGCCGCGCTCCGGCTCGCCTTCCACCACGCGGGCGCGGCCCGCGTCGCCTTCATCACCGACGCGATGGACGCGGCCGGTTTCGGCGACGGGCGCTATCTGCTCGGCCCGCTGGAGGTGGCGGTGCGCGACGGGGTGGCCCGGCTGGTGGAGGGCGACTCGATCGCCGGGTCCACGCTCACCCTGGACCGGGCCTTCAAGCGGGCCGTGACGGTGGACGGGCTGCCGGTCGGCGACGTGGTCGCGGCGATCTCCGCCAACCCGGCGCGGCTGCTCGGCCTGGCCGACCGGGTGGGTTCGCTGGAGCCGGGCAAGGACGCCGACCTGGTGGTGCTGGACGCCGCGTTCGACGTGGTGGGCGTGATGCGCCGGGGCCAGTGGGTGGTGGCGCCCGGACCGAGCTGATCGGTGCCGGGGGCTGGGCCGACCGCCGTCCGTTTGGCATGATCGAAGCGATCACGTTCGTACGCACTCGGGGAATCGGGGGAGGCCGGCTCGGTGATCCTCACGGTCACGCTGAACACCGCTCTCGACCTCACCTACCGCGTCCGGAGCCTGACCCCGCACGCCTCCCACCGGGTCACCGAGGTGACCGAACGGCCCGGCGGCAAGGGCGTCAACGTGGCCCGGGTGCTGGCGTCCCTCGGGCACGAGGTGACGGTCACGGGCTTCACCGGGGGCGCCACCGGCCGCGCCGTGCGGGACGGCCTCACCGGCACCGCACGGCTGGCCGACGCGCTGCTGCCGGTGGCCGGCGCCACCCGGCGCACCATCGCCGTCGTCGACGAACGCACCGGCGACACCACCCAGCTGAACGAACCCGGCCCGCTGATCACCCCCGCCGAGTGGCACGCGTTCCAGGAGGCGTACGAGGAGCTGCTCGCCGGAGTCTCGGCGGTGGCCCTGTGCGGCAGCCTGCCGCCGGGCGTCCCGGTGGGCGCGTACGCCGCCCTGGTGCGCACCGCGCGGGCGGCCGGCGTACCGGTGCTGCTGGACACCAGCGGCGAGCCGCTGCGCCGGGCGGTGGCCGCCCGCCCCGACCTGATCAAGCCGAACGCCGACGAACTGGCCGAGCTGACCGGTTCCTACGAGCCGCTGCGGGCCACCCAGGACGCCCGGCGGCGCGGTGCCCGCGCGGTGGTCGCCTCACTGGGCGCCGACGGGCTGCTGGCGGTGACCGGGGAGGGCCGCTGGCGGGCCGCGCCGCCCGCCCGGGTGCACGGCAATCCGACCGGCGCCGGCGATTCGGCGGTGGCGGGCCTGCTGTCCGGGCTGGCCGAGCGGCTGCCCTGGCCGGACCGGCTGGCCCGCGCGGTCGCCCTGTCGGCGGCGACGGTGCTGGCGCCGGTGGCGGGCGAGTACGACCGGGCCGCCTACCAGGAACTGCTCGGCCGGGTGACCGTGCTCCCGGAGGCCGGCGCGGCCTGACCGGGTGCGGTCACCGGTCTCAGTCCCGTATCAGCTCTTGAGCCTCAGCCCCCGTATCAGCTCTTGACCTGGCCTTCCTTCAGCCAGAGCTGGTCCAGCAGGATGTCGCACTTGTCGCCGTCCTGGCAGGAGACGGAGAGGGTGTTGGTGCCCTTGTTGAGCGACGGGTAGGCGTAGGTCTGGGTCCAGCCCTTGGTGTAGTCGCCGTCCTTGGCCCCGGCGAAGTTGCCCAGGTTGAGCTTGCTGCCGAACACCTTGCCGTTGACCGTCAGCGTCATCGACTGGTCCGCGTCGGCGGTGCTGTAGCGGGCGAAGAGGGTGTAGACGCCGTCCTTCGGGATGCCGTCGACGGTCCAGGTGGCCGAGGCGCCGCTCTGGTTGAGGCCGGTCACGTAGGTGCCGCCCGCGGACTCGGCGCCCTCGACGTCGGAGGCGGTGGCGGCGCCGCTGAGCTGGAGGCCCGCGGCGTCGGTGGTGGGCAGCTCCGCGTCGTCCTGCGCGCTGCTGCTGGCGGACGGGGACGACTCGCCGGTCTCGGACTGGGTCGGGGTGGCGCCGCCGGCCTGGTCGTCGCTCTTGTCGTCGTCCGAACCGCTGCCGGTCATGGCCACGCCGATGCCGATGACGACGGCGGCGACCACCGCGATGGCGCCGATCAGCAGGCCCTTGGTGTTGGGGCCGCGCCGCCCGCCGCCGCGTCCGCCGCCGTGCCCCGGCTGCTGGTGCGCGGCGGTGGGGGCGCCGCCGCCGGGGAGCGTCTCCGGGGCCGCGTAGTGCGCGTTCTGGGCGCCGTAGGGCTGGTTCGGCGCGCCGGGCGGCGGGGTCTGGGCGCCGTACGGCGGGTTCGGCCGGCCGTAGGCGCCCTGCTGCTGCGGGGCGGCCTGGGGGGCGGCGGACTGGCCGCCGTACTGGCGGGTGCCGACCGGGCGCACGCGGTTGACCGAGCCCGGGTAGCCGTAGCCGCCGGACGGCGGCTGGGCCCCGTTGGCCTGCCCGTCGGCGTACAGATAGCCGAAGGGGTCGTCGTCCTCGGGCGTGCTCGCGCCGTTGTTGCCGGGCGTCATCCCTAGGTCTCCTAACCAGGTGCGGTGCGGGTGCGGTGCGTGTGGTGAGAGGCCGAGCCTACCCGGTGTCGGTGACCCGAACGGGTGACTCGGACCGCGTCAACTCGCTGACCTGGGGGTCATCCCGCCCGCCGATGTTGTTTGGGACGAGATCGTTTCTCGATGTACATCCGCTCGTCCGCGGACTTCAGCACCTCGTCGGCGGTCATGCCGCAGTGCGCCCATCCGATGCCGAAGCTGGCGCCCACCCGGACCGCCCGGCCCTCGGCCCGGATCGGCTGGATGATCTCGTTGCGCAGCCGTACGGCGAGGTCGGCGGCGTCGGCTCGGCCGAGTCCGTCGGCGAGGATGACGAACTCGTCGCCGCCGAGCCGGGCCACCGTGTCGCCGTCGCGGACGCCGCCGGAGAGCCGCCGGGCGACCTCGATGAGGACGGCGTCGCCCGCGTTGTGCCCGAACCGGTCGTTGATCGACTTGAAGCCGTCGAGGTCGCAGAAGAGCACCGCGAGCCCCTTGGTGCCGTCGTCCCGGTCACCCTCGGGAGTGATGGCGTGCACATGGTGGTCGTGCCCGTCGTACGGGCCGGGGCCGGGAAGCTGCGGCGGGAAGTCGAAGTCGAAGCGGTGCCCGCCGGAGTCGAGGACGAGGTCGTTGTGCGGGGCGTCCCCGTAGGCGGCGTCCATGGCGTCGACCGCCGGGTGCGCCGACTGCGGGCGGGTGCACAGCCGGGCGGCGAGGCGGGAGCGCAGTTCGGCGGAGTTCGGCAGGCCGGTGAGGGAGTCGTGGGAGGCGCGGTGGGCCAGCGCCAGTTCGCGGCGCTTGCGCTCCTCGATGTCCTCGACGTGGGTGAGCAGGAAGCGGGGTCCGTCGGCGGCGTCGGCGACGACGCTGTTGCGCAGCGAGGTCCAGATGTGGGAGCCGTCCCGGCGGCGCAGCCGCAGCTCGGCCCGGCCGCCCTCGGCGGAGGTACGCAGCAGGGTGCCGATGTCCTCGGGGTGGACCAGGTCGGAGAAGGAGTAGCGGCGCATCGCGGAGGCGGGGCGGCCCAGCAGCCGGCACAGCGCGTCGTTGGTGCGCAGGATGCGGCCGTGCTGGTCGCCGCCCATCTCGGCGATGGCCATGCCGGAGGGGGCGTACTCGAACGCCTGCCGGAAGCTCTCCTCGCTGGCGCGCAGGGCCTGCTGCTCGCGCTCCAGGCGGACCAGGGCGCGCTGCATGTTGGAGCGCAGCCGGGCGTTGCTGATCGCGATGGCCGCCTGGAACGCGTACATCTGCAAAGCCTCGCGGCCCCAGGCGCCGGGCCGGCGGCCGTTGCGCGGCCGGTCCACCGAGAGCACCCCGATCAGCTCGCCGCTGGTGCCGCCGCCCTGCGGGCCGGGAGCGTACATGGGGGCGAAGAGGCGGTCCGAGGGGTGCCACTCGTCCTCGAAGCGGGGCGCGGGCCCGTCGGTGTACCACTGCGGTACGTCGTCGTCGTCGAGGATCCAGCCCTCGGTGTGCGGTATGAAGATCAGGTCGCCCCAGCGCTCGCCCATGTTCAGCCGGCGCTCCCAGGAGGCGCGGGGGCCGACGCGGCCGGTGATGAGGGCCTCGGCGGCCGAGTTCCCGGCGAAGGCGGCGACGACGAGGTCGCCGTCGGGGCGGGCGAGGTTGACGCACGCCATCTCGTAGCCGAGGGCGTGGACCACGCCGTCCGCGACGGTCTGCAAGGTGTCCGCCAGGCTGCGGGCCGTGTTCATGTCGGCCATGGCCTGGTGCAGTTGCCGAAGGGACGCAAGGCGGACGTACGGCTCCGACTCGGTCTCCATGCTCGCCCTCCCCCCGAGACCTCGCGCGAATCAAGGGTTCTCTTCGGCGCCTTTGCCGGATCGTGCACGATGATGCATCGATGATGCTCTTGCAGCTTCCCCGCCACTGAATCACAGCGCGCTGCCCACTCGGTACACAGGGTCAACAATTCCTACCTCTTGTGACTCAAGTCACAGCGAAAGATGAACAATTGGGCGGCGTTTCCGCGCTTTCCCGGTGCGTTTCCTGAACGCAAATTTTGTCCTTGCTGGTCCTAGGTCTCCGGTCCGGGACCGGGGGCCGATGCGGGTGCCGGGGAGTGGCCGTTAGCGTGACCGGGTGTCCGACTCCAGCCCCGCCACCGTGTCCTCTCCTTCCTCAGCGGCCGTGCATGCTGAGGGAGTGAGCAACGACGAGTTCCGTGCCGCCATGTCCCGGCTGGCCTCGGGTGTGGTCCTGGTGACCGCGCGGGAGGCGTCCCTGGACCCGGACGACCCCACCGCCCCGCTCGGGGAGGACGTGGGCATGACGGCGACGGCCTTCCTGTCGGTCTCCCTCGACCCGCCCCTGGTCCTGGTGAGCCTGCGCGAGGGCTCCCGCATGGACGACCTGCTGGACGAACAGCCCCTGTGGGCGGTCTCGGTCCTGTCGGAGAGCCAGCGGCACATCGCCGGCCGGTTCGCGATGAAGGGCCGGCTCAGCGACCGTCTGCTCTTCGAGGACATCCCGTACGCGCGCGGCGCGAAGTCGGACGCCCCGCTGGTCGGCGGGGCGCTGGCCACCCTGGAGTGCCGCACCGAGCAGCGGGTGCCGGCCGGCGACCACACGCTGGTGATCGGCCGGGTGCTGACCGCCCGGGTGCCGAGCACGGAGGGCGGCCCGCTGACCTACTTCCGGGGGCGCTACCGGCAGTTGGGCTGAGCGGAAATCCGTGGCCGCGCGGGGAGTTCTCCGCCTACCGTCCACCCATGACGACGCCCGGACCGCAGCTCGAAGAGATCACTCCGCGCAACCTGGCCGCCGCGCTCGGTGTACGGGTCCGCCCCGACCAGGAGTTCGCGGTCTCCCCCGTGGTGAAGTCGCTGGCCGAGGCATACGTCCATCCCGACGCCGCCTGGCCGCGCCTGATCGTCGACGCCGGCCGCCCGGTCGGTTTCCTGATGGCCTTCTTCGACATCGACTGGTTCGAGGACGGCAGCGTCCGCCGCTCCGGGCTGTGGCGGCTGAACATCGCGGCGGGCGAGCAGGGCCGGGGCTACGGCCGGTTCGCGGTGGAGTCGGTGGCGGCGGAACTGCGCCGCCGCGGGACGAAGGAGTTCTACGTCTCCTGGCACCTCGGCCCGGCGGGTCCCGAGCCGTTCTATCGGAAGCTGGGCTTTTGGCCGAACGGGGAGACGGTGGAGGGGGAACGGGTGGCGGTGCTGGACCTGTCCGCGGACGCGGACGGGGGAGCGGAAGGGGAGCGGAAGGGGAACTGACCGTCCGGCCCTCAGTCCCAGCCCTTCCCGGTACGTCCCCGCTTGGTCTGGGCGCGCTGCTTCTTCTCCCGCAGCCGGCGCTCGTTGATGCCGCGCGGGATGCGGGTCGGGCGGCGCGGCTTGGGCGGCGGCGCGGTGGCCTCGGCCAGCAGCGCCGCGAGGCGTACGGCGGCGGCCTCCCGGTTGCGCCACTGGGAGCGGTGCTCGGAGGCGCGTACGGTGACGACGCCGTCGGTCAGCCGCCCCGCCAGCCGCTCCAGCGCCCGCCGCTTCCACACCTCGGGGAGCGCTTCGGTGCGGGCGAGGTCGAAGCGGAGTTCCACCTGGGTGTCGGTGGTGTTGACGTGCTGCCCGCCGGGCCCGGACGACCGCGAGAAACGCCAGATCAGCTCGGCCTCCGGGAGGGAGACGGAGCCTCGGACGACATGCGGACCGGACGAGGGGGACATGGGGTCCATGTTCCCGTCCCGGCCCGGTCCACGTCACCCGAATATCCGAGGTAAAGAAAGTAAAGGGAGCTGGAACCTTGCGTACCCCCCTCTTCGTTCTTTGAGGTAGCTGTAGCTTTCTTGCCGTACGTACACGAGGGAAGGGACTCCCAACAATGGCTGTAAGCCTGTCCAAGGGTGGCAACGTCTCGCTCACCAAGGAGGCTCCGGGCCTGACCGCCGTCACCGTGGGCCTCGGCTGGGACGTCCGTACCACCACCGGCACCGACTTCGACCTGGACGCGTCCGCGATCGCGGTCAACACCCAGGGCAAGGTCTTCTCGGACGCCCACTTCGTCTTCTTCAACAACAAGGAGACGCCGGACCAGACCATCGTCCACACCGGCGACAACCGCACGGGTGAGGGCGCGGGCGACGACGAGGCGATCAACGTCAACCTGGCCGGCCTCCCGGCCGACATCGAGAAGATCGTCTTCCCGGTCTCGATCTACGACGCGGAGAACCGCTCGCAGAACTTCGGCCAGGTCCGCAACGCCTACATCCGCATCGTCAACCAGGCCGGCGGCGCGGAGATCGCCCGCTACGACCTGTCGGAGGACGCGGCCACCGAGACCGCCATGGTCTTCGGCGAGCTGTACCGCAACGGCGCGGAGTGGAAGTTCCGCGCGGTGGGCCAGGGCTACGCGTCGGGCCTGGTGGGCATCGCCCAGGACTTCGGCGTGAACGTCTGACACCGGTTGTCTTTCAGCCCCGGCCCCGTTGAGCTTCGGCTCGGCGGGGCCGGGGCTGTTTCACCCCGGGACCGGCCGGGACGTTCCGACCTCGAACCAGAGCAGCTTCCCGGCCCCGCGCCGGCTGGGCAGCGCTTCCTCGATCGACCAGGCGCCCCAGGAGTCGGCGTACTCCCGCACCAGGTGCAGTCCGCGTCCGCCGTCGGCCTGGGGAGGGGCGGGGGCGAGGCGGGCCCCAGGGGGTTCGGCGAAGAGCGCGGGAAGTGCGGGTGACCGTCCCACACGCCGACGCGGAGGCGTCCGTCGGGCAGCCCGGTGAGCCGTAGGGAGCAGGGGCCGCCGGTGTGCCGGTACGCGTTGCCGACCAACTCGGACACCATCAGTTCGACGTCGTCGACGAGTTCGTGCCGCCCGTGCCCGCCGAGAGCGGCCCGCACGGTCATACGTGCGACGCGTGCGGCTCTGGGGTCATGGGGGGAGGCGGAGGGCGTACGCCCAGGTGTGGGGCGGGGATACGGTGCGCATGGGGGTCTCCGGAAGGAAGGGAGGACGGCTTGGCCTGTCCAACGGCCGCTCGTGGCGGCGACTGTGCCTGAGGGTGCGCTTCCGGCCTACTGGAACGGCAAGTTGGCCGGTGAAGCGAGACCCACCCTAGAGCGCATGATGTGATACTTAACATCGAACAGAGGCAATAATTTACATTTCCCTCGTGGGAGTGACGCGAGGGACGCGCCGTGACGAGAGAAGGACCGTGCCGCCCAGCACCCCGCCCAGCTTGCGCCAGCGACGTCTCGGCGCCGAACTCCGCAAACTTCGCGAGCAGTCCGACCTGACCGCGACAGCTGCGGCGGAGCGGCTCGGCCTCAAGCAGACACAGATCAGCGGCATCGAGACGGGCCGCTACGCCGTCAGTGCGGATCGGGTGCGCACTATCGCGCATACGTACAACTGCCTCGACATGGAACTGGTGGAGGCGCTCGCCGCCATGACGGGTGGCCGCACCCGTGGCTGGTGGGACGAGTACCGGGACTATCTTCCTGTCGGGTTGATCGACCTCGCCGAGCTGGAACACCACGCGACCGCGTTGCGCGTAGCCCTGCCGCTTCACATCCCCGCGCTCCTTCAGACCGCCGATCACGCCCGGGCGATGCTGAGGGACGCCGTCCCGCCCTTCCGCCCCTACGAACTCGAACACCGCCTCTCGTACCGCATCAAACGGCAAGAGGTTCTTCACCGCGACGGTGGACTCGCCTACACAGCGTTGATCCATGAGGCGGCACTCCGCATGCAGTACGGGGGATCGGACGTCACTCGCGCACAACTGCTCCACATTCTGGGGCTGAGCGAACGAGACAACGTCACCGTCCGGGTCATTCCCTTCACCTCACGCGGCTTCCCCGGCAGCGGCCAGCCTTTCGACTACGCGATCGGGCCGGTCCCCCAACTCGACACTGTGCAACTGGACACCCAGCACGGCGGCTGCGTCTTCCTCGACTCGGAAACGTACTTGTCTCAGTACGGAATCCTTCTGGACCGTATGGAGTCCTGCGCGCTCGACCCTTCCGCAACACGCAAGTTCATCGAACGCCTCGCCCGAACTCTCTGAAGGGAACGTCATGCAACCCCTCGCCTGGCACAAGTCCAGCTACAGCCCCAACGGCTCAAACTGCGTCGAGATAGCCACCGCCGCGACCGCGATCCTGATCCGCGACTCCAAGACCCCCACGGCAGCCCGCCTCACCTTCCCTCCCGCCGCATGGGCAGACTTCCTCTCGCACACGGTCAAAACAAAGCCTTGATCTCTCAATGGGAGTCATCCATGCCCAGTAGCGACTGGCAGAAGTCGACGTACAGCGCCGAGGCAGCCAACTGCCTGGAAGTAACGACCACGCCGACCAAGACTCTGATCCGTGAGCCTTTTCAGTGTGGCCACCGATCGGGTGACTGGGCTGCCGGCGGACGCAGGATCGAAACGGACGAGGCTCCCGTGCCGTTGAGGAAGATGTTCGAAGTATCAACCCATCGGCGCAGGAGCCTCGTTGGTTCCCTATCCTGCCGCACTCGATCTGCCTCACGCCCTGGTCGAGTGGGTCACGATGCTCATCGTCACCCGCGAAGGCGACCGCCGCTGCAAGCTCCCGCCGCACCAGCGTGCGCTCGTCGCGCTTGTGTACCTGCATCGTCACGACACCCTCGCCCACATCGCCGCCGGCTTCGGGATATCCGTCGGCACCGCCCACGCCTACGTCACCTCGGTCGCAGGTATGCTCGCCGACCGCGCTCCTGGCCTACTGAAAACATTGCGCGAGGAAGACCCTGAATTCGTACTCCTGGATGGGACCCTCGCCGAATGCGACCGCGTCGGTGACAGTCGCGCCGACTACTCGGCCAAGCACCGCCGCCACGGGGTGAACGTCCAAGTCGTCACCGACCCCAGCGGCAGGGTCCTGTGGATCTCACCCGCCCTGCCAGGGCGGACCCACGACCTGACCGCGGCCCGCACCCACCGCATCATCCGAATCTGCGAGCGACAAGGTGTCCCCGTCCTGGCCGACCGCGCCTACCAAGGCGCCAGCCCCTGGGCCACCACCGGGATCAGGCGACCGCCCGGCGGGGAGCTCACCCCTACCCAGCGCACCGTCAACCGCGCCCTCGCCCAAGCCCGAGCTCCAGTCGAACGCGGCATGGCACGCCTGAAGACCTGGCAGATCTTCCGACGATCCCGCATCAGCCCCAACCGCATGACCGTCATCACCAGAGCCGTACTCACGCTGGAGAGGCAACGCTGAGAAGGCTCACTTGGCGGGCGCAGGGCCGTACAGCTGTGCCGGGTCGCCGGCCAGGGCCGCCTTGACGAAGCGGCTGGGGTCGTCGACCAGCACTTCGAGGGAGTCGCTCTGCACACCATCAAGGCTGGCGCGTGCGACGTCGACGGGATCGATCTTGGGGGCGTCGGTGCCCGCCATCATGTCGGTGTCCGCTGCCCCCAGGTGGACACCCTGGACAAGGGTCTTCTGTCCGGCGAGCTCGACGCGTACGCCGTTGGTCATGTTCCACTCGGCGGCTTTGGCCACGGAGTAGGAGCCCGAACCCTGGGGGGTGGCGACCCATGACAGTACGGAGAGGACGTTCACGATCGCTCCGCCGCCGTGGGTGGCCAGAACCGGAGCGAAGGCGCGGATGACGCGGAGGGTGCCGAAGAGGTGCGTCTCCAGTTCCCGCCGGACGTCGTCCAGGTCGCCGGTCAGCAAGTTGGCTCCCGTGGCGATGCCAGCGTTGTTGACCAGCAGTGTCACGTCCTGTGCGACGGCGGCCGCATCCGTGATCGACTTCTCGTCGAGGAGGTCCAGGTACAGCGGGCTGACGCGGGGGTCGGACGCGGTGATCGTCTCTGGGCTGCGGGCCGCCGCGTAGACCTTCTCGGCTCCGCGCGCGAGCAATTCGTCAACGAAGCGCCTGCCAATGCCCCGGTTGGCTCCGGTCACGAGCGCGGTGGAACCAGCAATGTCCATGATCATCCTTTCATCGGGCGGAGGACGGCGATTGCTCCCGCCCTTCGCGCCTACGCTAGAACTTGACGTCAACGTCAAAGGCAAGTCGGACACCGCAGAGCGAGGGGCGAGTCACAGTGCGTATCGGAGAGCTGGCCGACCGGGCCTGCGTCAGTACGCGCGCTTTGCGCTACTACGAGGAGCAGGGCTTGCTGCGTTCCTCGCGCACGGCAGGAGGACAGCGGGTCTACCCGCAGTCAGCCGAGGATCGTGTACGACTGATCCGCGAGCTCTACACAGCCGGGCTCACCAGCCGCGTGATCGCCTCACTCCTGCCGGCTATCGATGCACGCCACGTCGGTCCCGAGTTGCTGGCGCGCTTGTTTGACGAACGTGCCCGCACGACGGCGAAGATCGCCGAGTTGCAGGCGGCGGGCCAACGCCTCGACGCCCTGATCGCCCTCGCCACACACCCGGACTCCGACTCGTGTCCGGCCACACTCGACCAGGCAGCCGCAAGAAGTTCCGCCCCGTAGACGTCCTTCTCCTGCCAGGAAGCCATGTGGTGGACGGCACGGGAGCCTCGTGCGTTACGAGAACCGATCCCGTCACCCGATCAGTGGCCACGCTGAAAACGCTCCGTGACTCCAAGGACTCTGCGGGAGCCGTCCTCTCTTTCCCTTCCCTCGTGTGGCAAGACTTCCTGGCACACATGCGACCGGTCACCTGAAGTGATTGCCGCGCGAGGCCGGACCATTGCCCCGCTGGCTCTGGCTGTTCTCTCCCTGTCCGGCTGCTCGTCCCTCTGGGAGTGCACCGACACGACCGCGGAACGCGGTGCCGCCGGTGTCAGCGTGGAGGTCGAGGACATATACGGGCAACTCCTCGGCGTTACCGCAGCGGTCGTCGACTGGCGCCTTGAGCCCCATCCGCAGACGCCCTCCGAAGGCAACCAGGTCCACTTCCGCTACCGCTTCGCTGGCGCCGACGAGACGTCCGACGTCGCGGATGACGCCTGCGCGGTGGACAAGGAGCGCGTGGTGTTGGGCTGTGAGACGGTCTACGCCGCCGAGGCGTTCGGGCCGAGCGGTGACCCCACGGGGGACGCCTGGCTCGACATCGAGCGGCCCGGGAAGGTCACCGGGGTGCCGCTGATCCCCAACGAACAGGACGTCAAGGACGGCGGCGGAGCGCATCCTCCGGAACCACCGAGCAGGGGCGAGCGTCTCTGAGGCGCGCGCGTCAGTCGCCGGTCCCGAGGCCCCCAACGGTCGGCTATTGAACTGGAGGCAGGACGACCCCGAACCTGTTCATGCCGGAACGGGAATAATTCGGGGTCGACGTGGACGAGGAGCAATGCGCTCCGTACCGTCGATGCCCTGCGGTCCTGATCAGGACTGAACGAGAGGTGGCATCGTGGCGCGCGGTGAGTTGACTCGGTTGACTGGCAACGTTGGCGGACCGGAGTGTGACGACGACGACTGTCCCAACATCTACCGCACAAACAACGGTTCCCTCGTTATTCAGGGAGCCCGGACCGACATCTTCCAACCACCGGAAGGCGAGGCCCTGGTGGAAATCCCCGAGACGGTCCTCAAGGAGGCTGCCCGTGCTCTTGGATGGTGACGCATGGCGAAGCACCTTTGACGCCTACGCACAGGATGCTTGGCGCTTCGAGGCCCAGCCCGTATACACCATGCCGAGAGAAGCTGAAAACATCGCTCGCTTCTTTCGCGGGGAACCGAAGCCCGCTGACCACAATGTGCGGTGGCACGAGCGCGTGCGCGGTTTCGTTACCTCGGGGCGCACCATCGGCCGGGTACGGGTAGTCCGACAACCTCTGACGGACTACCAGCGCTATCAGTTCGCTTGGGGTATTCCCGGAAACATCGACGCAGGGGAAGACGTTCGCATCCTGGACGTGACGCGGAGCGACTATGGACTTCCACTGTCAGGTACTGACTGGTGGATGTTCGATGAGTCGAAGATAGTCCACCTGAACTTTCGGGCTGACGGCACGCAGATCAACCGCGAGTTGTTCACAGGCGACGTCACTCCCTACTTGGAATGGAGGCGCATCGCCCTGACACACTCCGTACCGTTCACCGAGTATGTGAAAGAATACGGGTGACGTTCGAGCCTGAGCGACTGGGCCAGTCCCGGGCTGACCTGGCGGAAGAACTCCGCGCGCTGCGCAAGCGAGCCGGCCTCACAGGAGACCGGCTCGCTCGGCGTTGCAACATGTCCCAAAGTCAGATCAGCAAGTTCGAGACGGGCAAGAAGACACCGACGCTCGTGGACGTCGAGCGCATCCTCCGTGCAATTGATGCGCCACCGGAAGTAGTGTCTGAACTCACGGCTCTTGCCCGCGTCGCGAACACCGAGTGGCAGAACAAGCGCTCGTCCTGGCGTCGCGGACCCGAGAAACGGCAGACGGAGCTGGCTTCGCTGGAGGCTGAGGCAACAGAAATCCGGTACTTCCTACCCTCGATGATCACGGGTCTGCTGGCAACGCCGGAGTTCATCCGCGCCAGCCTGGTGCACACTCCCGGCGATTCCTCCAGGATCGTGGCTCGCAAACTGGAGCGCCAGGCCGCCCTCCATGACATGTCGAAGACCTTCACCTTCCTCCTCACCGAACAGGCGGCAAGGTGGGCCATCGTCCCGAGTCCGGCCATGGCCATGCAGATCGACCGTCTCGTGTCGCTTTCTCACTTGCCGAACATCCGCATCGGCGTCATCCCCACGGGAACGCTCATGCCTCGTGGCCCGATGAACACGTTCACGGTGTACGACAGTCGACTCGCCACTGTCGAAAGCTTCACAGGCCGCATGGTCTTCCGAGATCCACGTGACATCTCCGAGCACCTGTCTATTTTCTCGCTGTTCGCGCATCACGCCAAGTTCGATGAAGAAGCAAGAATCTTGCTTCGGATATGGGCAGCCGCTTACCGGTGATCTTTAATTCAGAACAAGAATAAAGCCCGGCAGGGCTCGCACTCCGGTCCATCATGGACGAAACACAAGACCGGAGGACCCATGATTGACACAGAGCAGTCGCGGAGTCATGTCCCGCTGGAACTGCCTCCAGAAGCAAGCGCAGTGCCCGGGTGCAGCGTATGTCTCGGCATGTGTGTGAGCCGGAAGAACGCCCGCTCCAAGAATGATTACAGCGCCATTTCAGACGCCAATGTGAGATTGCGTCGGCATCGGGCGGAAGCACACACCGTGAACACGCGCCTCTCTGTCGCGCCTCTTACAGAACCGTCCTCGAACAGGAAGGCACAGTGATGCAGAACGAAACCGACCTCTACGCCCTCGACATCAGCGGCGCCTCGTTCGTGAAGGCGTGCGGCGGGCCCTGTTCGGAAGGGTGTGTGACGCTCGCCCGGATCGGTGCCGGCGTCTGGGCCGTCGGTGACAGCAAGCGGCCGGACCTCGCGCCGTTGCGGTTCACCACGGAGGAGTTGGACGCGGCCGGTGTCGTACCGCACGGTTCGGTTTCGAGAGCTGAGCATCGCTCGCCGTGCTGAGGGAGCGGAACGGCTGTGCACCACCACGGTTATCTCTGGGCCGGCCCGAAGCAGCGTTTCGATCAGGAGGCGCTGCGGCGGCCTGCGCATCCCGATCCGCCGCCCGTGGGCAGCAGGCCCGAACTGGTCCAGCGTCATCAGGAGGTGGTGGCCGGGTTTCCCGGCTGCGTCCTGCCTCCGCTGGAGGCGGCGTACTGGCTCGTCAAGCCGCGTTCCCTGGTCCGGGGCACGTGGGTGACAGCCGAAGCGGCGGCGGCGTGGCTCGGGGACCGGATGGACGAGTACGAGCGGCGATTCCTGTCCGTCCACGACCGGGACGCACCGCGCCTGGCCGCACGCGTCGAGTCCGCGGCCGTGCGGCTGGGAACAGGCGCGGACGTGTCGTACGGGTTCTACCTCGAACGCCCCGCCTACCTGCACCTGGCCGTGGTGACCTGCTCACCGAACCGGTCGCGGACCGGTCTGGGCTGCCCGGTTGGACAGGTGATGAGGTGAGGGACCCGGCTTGAGTCCCCGGAGGGTCGGGAGTCCTCGAGGGACCCCTCGCGGCAGCAGGCACTGTTCCTTCACCTCCGGGGGCCGGAGAGAGGCCGATCCCGGGCGCGAGTGATCGGCATCCTCAACCGCCCCCGGCGGACGGGCTCGCGAAGTGCCTGCGCCGGGGGCGGGGCATCGCGGTCGCGGGCGACCCCTCCGGCGGCCTGGACGAGAAGTACGCCCGGGCGGGTGCCGCGGCGCTGAGCCGCTGACACCCGCCCGGGACGTGTTCCGTCCGGTGACCCGTCACCTCGGGTCGGTGTTGAACTTCGCCGCCGACCAGAAGTAGCCGAGGACCGCCAGGCCGACGCACCAGGCGAGGGCCAGCCAGCCGTTGGACCCGATCTCGGTGCCCAGGAGCAGGCCGCGCAGGGTCTCGATGGCGGGGGTGAACGGCTGGTACTCGGCGATCGGGCGGAACCAGCCCGGCATCGCGTCCAGCGGGACGAAGGCGCTGGACAGGAGGGGGAGGAGGATCAGCGGCAGGGCGTTGTTGCTGGCCGCCTCGGCGTTCGGGCTGATCAGGCCCATGCCGACGGCGATCCAGGTGAGGGCCAGGGCGAAGAGGACGAGCAGGCCGAAGGCGGCCAGCCATTCCAGGGCGGTGGCGTCGGTGGAGCGGAAGCCGATGGCCACGGCGACCGCGCCGACCAGCAGCACGCTGGCCACCGACTGGAGCACGCTGCCGACGACGTGCCCGATGAGCACCGAGCCGCGGTGGATGGCCATCGTGCGGAAGCGGGCGATGATGCCCTCGGTCATGTCGTTGGAGACGGAGACCGCGGTGCCGATCGTGGTCGAGCCGATGGTCATCAGCAGCAGGCCGGGGACCAGGTAGGCGATGTAGGCGGAGCGGTCGGCCTGCCCGCCGCCGATGCCCGCGCTCATCACGTCGCCGAAGACGTAGACGAAGAGCAGGAGCAGCATGATCGGGGTGAGCAGCAGGTTGAGGGTGAGGGAGGGGTAGCGGCGGGCGTGCAGCAGATTGCGGCGCAGCATCGTGGTCGAGTCGCGGACGGCGAGGGCGAGGGTGCTCATCGGGCGGTCTCCTTGGCTGCGTCGGTGGTGTCGCCGGTGAGGGCGAAGAACACGTCGTCGAGGTCGGGGGTGTGCACGGTGAGTTCGTCGGCCTCGATGCCGGCCGTGTCCAGCCGGCCGAGGATCGCGCGCAGCTCCCGCTGGCTGCCGTCGCTGGCCATCCGCAGCGCCAGCGCGTCGTCGTCGCGGGTGGTTCCGGGCAGGGCGTCGGCGGCCTTGCCGTAGGCCACCGGGTCGGAGAAGCGGAGCCGTACGTGGCCGCCGGGGATCTGTCGCTTCAGTTCGTCGGCGGTGCCCTCGGCGGCGATCCGGCCGTCGTTCAGGACCGCGATGCGGTCGGCGAGCTGGTCGGCCTCCTCCAGGTACTGGGTGGTCAGGAAGACGGTGACGCCGCCCGTGACCAGTTCCCGGATGATCTGCCACATGCCGTGCCGGGCCCGCGGGTCCAGGCCGGTGGTCGGCTCGTCCAGGAAGATGATCCGCGGGCTGCCGACCAGGGTCATCGCGATGTCCAGACGGCGCTTCATACCGCCGGAGTAGGTGGAAGCCGGCTTCTTCGCCGCGTCGGTGAGATCGAACCGGGCGAGGAGTTCGGCGGCGACCCGCCGTCCCTCCGCCCTCGGCAGATGGTGCAGGTCGGCCATCAGGAGCATGTTCTCCTCACCGGTGATCAGCCCGTCCACGGCGGAGAACTGGCCGGTCACACCGATCGCCGCCCGCACCGCCTGGGCGGCGGTGGCGATGTCGTGCCCGGCGACGCGCAGGTCGCCGGCGTCGGCGGTGACGAGGGTGGAGAGGATCTTGACGGCGGTGGTCTTGCCGGCGCCGTTCGGACCGAGCAGGGCGAAGACGGTGCCTTCGGGGACGGTCAGGTCGATGCCGTCGAGGACGGTCTGGTCGCCGTAGGACTTGCGCAGTCCGCGGGCCGTGATGGCCGGGCTGGTCATGTGGGGTCCCCCCTGGGTACGTGGTGGATTTACAGGCTGCGGGCGGTGATGTCGCCGTGGCCGGTGGTGGCGTGGATGCTGAGGCCGGCGGTGGCACCGGCGGTGTTCTGCAGCGCGTTGTGGATCCGGCCGTGGCCGGTGCCTGCGTCCAGCGCGGCGGACACCCCGCGGGCGGCGCCGACCGAGATGCCGCCCGACTCGGTGCGCAGGGTGACCGTGCCGCCCAGCGCCTCGGTGACCTGGAGGTCGCCGCGCTGGGTGCTGATCTCGGCGGAGCCGCCCAGCCGGCCGACCGTGATGTCGCCGTCGAGGGCGGTGAGGCGGGCGGTCGCGGTCTCGTCGAGCTTGACCGGGCCCCGCGCGCCCTCGATCGTGACGTCACCGAGCCGTCCGACGCCCCGGAACTCGGCGGCGGCCGCCTTCGCCGCGACGTGCGAGCCGGCGGGGAGCTGGACGGTGACCTCCACGGCGCCGGCGGGGCCGAGGACCCGGTTCTTCGCCGGGGCGGCCGCGATGCGCAGGACGCCGTCGTCGCCGTACTCGACCGTGATCTGCTCCGCCGCCTTCACGTCGCGGCCCTTCGAGGCGTCGGCCGGCCGCACCTCGACCGTGGTGTCGGCCCGGTCGGCGGCGATGAACCGGACGCGTCCCCCGGGGAGGTCCAGGACGGCGGAGACGGGGGCGGGGGTGGCGAACTTCTGCATGGGGTGCTCCTCGGTATGCGTGCCGTTCCTTGTTTCCGACAGTGGAAAAGCTACGTTGCGTTCGATGATCTGGCAACGCCCTTGTTGCATATCTGCTCTTTCCTAGCAGGTCAGAGCAGCTAAATCATTGCAATGGAGAGGAATGTAACGCAACGACAGCTCTCCCCTTCGTTGCAATGGACTGAATCGAACGCTAGGGTGGGGCGCACCACTGACCACGAAGGAGATCCCGATGCCGGGCGGCAGGCTCACTCAGCAGGAACGTCAGCAGATCGCGCTGGGGCTGGCCGACGGGCTCGCCTACGCCGAGATCGCCCGGCGGCTCGACCGGCCGACCTCGACCGTCACCCGCGAGGTGACGCGCAACGGCGGCCCCACCGCCTACCGTGCCGACCTCGCCCACCGCGCCACCGAGCGCCGTACCCAGCGGCGCAGGCAGCCCGCGGTCCAGGGGCCGGCGGTGTCCCCGCAGCCGCACGGACGCGACGCCGAGGCGGTGCGCGAGTACGAGGAGATGTTCACCACCGTCCTCATGCGGGCGGGCACGCCCAAGATGATGGCCCGGGTGCAGGCCGCCCTCTACATGACCGACACCGGCAGCCTCACCGCGGCCGAGCTGGTCCAGCGGCTCGGCGTCAGCCCGGCGTCGGTCTCGAAGGCGATCACGTTCCTGGAGAGCCAGGGGCTGGTCCGCCGGGAGCGGGACGAGCGGCGCCGCGACCGGTACGTCGTCGACGACGACATCTGGTACCAGGCGATGGTCGCCAGCGCCCGGGCGCTGGTCCAGGTCATCGACGTCTCACGGCAGGGCGTCGGCGTCCTCGGCCCCGGCACCCCGGCCGCGGACCGGCTGGAGAACATCGCCCGGTTCCTCGACTTCGTCGGCGAGAGCATCACCCGCGCCGCGGAACAGGGCCGCGAGGTGCTCCACACCAGGAGCCCGTCGCGCTCGTAGGATCGCGGCGTGCGCACCCCCCGCCCGCTCGTCGTGGTCACCGCCGCCGTCCTGGGACTCGCCGCGTGCGGCGGGGCGCACGGCGGGCCCGGCGGTTCCGGGGCCGGCGACCCGTACTTCCCGAAGGCGGGCAACGCCGGCTACGACGTCACGCACTACGACCTCGACCTGTCCTACCAGCCCGACAGCCACCGCCTCAGCGGTACGGCGACGCTCACCGCGCGGGCCACCGCGGACCTGTCGGCGTTCGACCTGGACCTGAAGGGGATGCGGGTGCACGGCGTCACGGTCGACGGCCGGGACGCCCGGTACCAGCGCGCCGGGCAGGAGCTGACCGTCCGGCCGCGGGACGGCCTGGGCGAGGGCGACAGGTTCCGGGTGACGGTGCGCTACGGCGGCGCACCCGAGGCGATCACCGATCCCGACGGTTCGAAGGAGGGCTGGCTGCGCACCGCCGACGGCGCGCTGGCGCTGGGCCAGCCGGTGGGGTCGATGGCCTGGTTCCCGGGCAACCACCACCCCTCCGACAAGGCGACCTACGCCATCGCGGTCACGGTGCCGAAGGGACTGCGCGCCGTCTCCAACGGGGAACCGGCCGGCGAGCGGACCACCGCCGGCCGGACCACCTTCACGTGGCGCACCACCGAGCCGATGGCCAGTTACCTCGCCACGGTGGCCATCGGCGACTGGCGCACGGACCGCTCCCGTACGGACGACGGGCTCCCGGTGTACACGGCCGTCGACCCGACCCAGGCGGCGGCGAGCGAGGCCGTGCTGAAGCGGATTCCCGAGGTCGTCGACTGGGCCGAGGGTCTCTTCGGCCCGTATCCGTTCTCCTCCGTCGGGGCGATCGTCGACCGGCCGTCCGACATCGGCTACGCGCTGGAGACCCAGAACCGGCCCGTCTTCCCCGGCGTCCCCGGCATCGTGCTGCTCGTCCACGAACTCGCCCACCAGTGGTACGGCGACTCCGTCACGCCGAAGACCTGGCGGGACATGTGGCTGAACGAGGGCTTCGCGACGTACGCGGAATGGCTCTGGCAGGAGGACCACGGCGGCGACAGCGCGCAGGAGATCTTCGAAGCCACCTACCGGCAGGACGTGGTCTGGGCGTTCCCGCCCGCCGATCCGCCGGACGCGGCGCACCTCACCGCCGCGCCGGTGTACCAGCGCGGCGCGATGGTCCTGCACAAGATCCGGCAGCGGGCCGGTGACACCGCCTTCCGCGCCCTGCTGCGCGGCTGGGCGGCGGCACACCGGCACGGCACCGCGGACACCGACGACTTCACCGCGTACGTGGAGAAACGGCTGCCGGACGAGGACTTCGGGGCAGTGTGGGCGCGGTGGCTGCGCGGGGACGGGAGACCGGACCGGCCCTGACCGGCGTACCGCCCGCTCATGACACCATCGGGGCGTGCTCGACATCGGCTACGCCCTCGCCAACCGCTTCCCCGACCCGCCGCAGACCGACTACCGGCGGGCGGACGTGCGGGCGCTGCGGCACGACCTGTTCTGCGGGGACGTGTACCTCGCCGACACCAAGGCCGACCGGGAGATCTCCACCGCCTGGGGATGGGTGCCGGTGCTGGACTTCGCCTGGGCGCTGTGCGACATCGTGGAGCGGCTGGACCGGGACCCGGCGGGCTCCCGGGCGGCCCGGCCGCAGCGGGCCGAACTGGACTTCACCGAGTCCACCGACCGACTGCTGTTCGAACGCCGGTTCGGCTGGGTGGACATCGACGCGGAGTGGCTGCCCGCCGACGAACCCCCGCTCTCCTTCTCCCACACCGCCCTGCGCCGGGAGGCCCGCGACTTCCTGCACGACCTGCTCGCCGACCTGACCGACCTGCACGAGGACCTGGGCGACAATCCGGCGATCTGGACGCTCCAGGCGCGGTTTCCGCGAACCTAGACCGGACTTGGGCCGAACCCAGGTCCTGGACCCGGCGGTTGCCCGAGACTGCTGCGCATGCGCAGCTACCGCTCTCTGTTCCGCACCCCGGAGTTCACCCCGTTCCTGCTCTCCTTCGCCGCTTCCGCCGCCGCGCAGACCATCGGTGGGCTGGCGCTGGGCACGTTGGTGTTCCGGGCCACCGGGTCGCCGTTCCTGTCGGCGGTGAGTACGTTCGGGCCGCAGCTCGCGCAGTTGCTCGGGGGCGCGTTTTTGCTGTCGGGGGCCGATCGGCTGCCGCCGCGTGCGGTGCTGACCGGGATCTCGCTCGCCTTCGCGGCCGGTACGGGGGTGCTGGCGCTGCCCGGGCTGCCGGTCGGGGCGGTGTTCGTGGTCGTGCTGCTCCAGGGGCTGGTCGCCGCGCTGGGCGGTGGGGTGCGGGGCGGGCTGATGAACGAGATCCTGACCAAGGACGGGTACGTCCTGGGGCGGTCCGTGTACAACATGCTCTGGGGTCTGACGCAGATGGCCGGGTTCGCCACCGGCGGCGCGCTGCTGGCGGTGCTGTCGCCGCGCAGCTGTCTGCTGCTCGCGGCGGCGCTGTACGTGCTGGCGGCCGTCGTCACCCGGCTCGGGCTGACCGCCCGGCCGGCCCGCGCCGAGGGGCGGCCGTCCGTCGCGGCGACCTGGCGGGTCAACGCCCTGCTGTGGTCCTCGGGCCCGCGCCGCCTGGCCTACCTGGGGCTGTGGGTGCCCAACGGCCTGGTGGTGGGCGGTGATTCGCTCTACGTCCCCTACGCTCCCGAGGCCGCCGGCACGCTGTACGCGTGCGGGGCGCTGGGCATGTTCGCGGGTGATCTGGCGGTGGGCCGGCTGGTGCCGCCCGCGGTGCGGCGCCGGCTCGCGACGCCGTTGCGGCTGCTGCTGGCTGCGCCCTATCTGTGCTTCTTCCTGCGGCCGGGCGTGGTGCTGTCGGCCGTGGCGGTCACCGTCGCCTCCGTCGGCTTCGCCGCGAGCCTGGTCCTCCTGGAACGCCTGATGTCCCTCACCCCCGACGACCTCGCGGGCCAGGCCCTCGGCCTGCACGTCACCGGCATGGCGGCCATGCAGGGGGTCGGCGCCGTCCTGGCCGGCACGGTGGCCCAACTGACCTCCCCGGCCACGGCGATCACCCTGATGGCGGCCGGATCGGTCACCGTGACGCTGGCCCTCGCGCTGCTGAGCAGACGGGCGGGACGGGGCACGGCCGCCGTCCCGGCCACCGCCGACTGACCACACCCGCGCACGCCACCACACCCGCTCACGCCACCACCCGCAGCCCCAGCTCCGCCGCCAGCACCGGGGCCAGGTCCAGCAGTTGCCCCGGGCTGATCACCGCGCCGGTCAGGCGGTCCACGCC
Organism: Streptomyces sp. JW3; assembly: GCF_052216785.1. Classification (NCBI taxonomy): domain Bacteria; kingdom Bacillati; phylum Actinomycetota; class Actinomycetes; order Kitasatosporales; family Streptomycetaceae; genus Streptomyces; species Streptomyces sp. JW3. Next base: position 30,805 of record NZ_JBQOUX010000038.1, read on the forward strand.
CCGGGCGATCTCCAGCGGCGCCGCCCCGCGCAGGTCGACGTCGACGAGGACGGCGGCGCTGAAGTCCGCCTCCTTCAGCGCGCAGTCCACGAACTCCACCCGCTCCAGCCGGGCGCCGCCGAAGTCCGGCTCGACCAGCACGCAGCTCTCGAAGACGACGTCCTTGAGCCGGGCCCGGCGCAGATTCAGGAAGTCGATTTTGCCGCCGCGGATCACCACCCGCTCCAGCACCGCCCCGTGCAGCTGCGTGCCGCCGAGCCGGGCGCCGACCAGCTCCACGTCGCGCAGGGTGGCCCCGGACAGGTCGGTGCCCACGCCCCGCACGCCGGTGAGGACCGAGTCGAGCAGCCGGGCGTTGCGCAGGGATGTCCCCTCCAGTACGCAGCCGGTCAGCGCGCAGTCCATGAAGCGGGCGCCCGCGCCGTCCTGCCCGGTCAGGTCGGCGTCCCGGACGTCCAGTCCGTCGTAGTCCCCGTCCGGTGCCAGCCCCCCGCCGGCGTACGCCGTCAGCGGCGGCAGCCGCAGCTCCGGGCGCCGGGCCGCCTTCACCTTCGTAACCGTCATGCCCCCATGCTGCACCCCGGCACTGACAACGTGACAACGCCCTGTCACAGCATGGGCGCCCCGGACGTCGTAGGGGGGAAGGGAAACGGGAAGGACGAGGAGGGAGTACCGCATGCACCGCATCACCGTCGTCGGCGGCGGTTTCGCCGGCCTGACCGCCGCGGTCACCGGCGCCGAGGCGGGCGCCCGGGTCACCGTGTACGAGGCCCAGGTCCGGACCGCCGTACGTGCGGCGGGCGTCCATGCGCTGGACACCGCCCTGCGCGAGGGCGAGCGCGGCCCGGCGCCCGCCCTGCCCACCGTCCCGGCCGCGAGGGCGCGGGCCGGAGCCCCGATATCCCCGCGCGAGAGGCCAGGAGTAAAGGAATAACCCCTGCATCTGAGAGTTGAACCCTCGCTTCGGGGGTGCGCCCCAGTCACCTTTCCAGGTCGCGTCGTTTCGTAGCCTCAACGAACCGGCCCCATGAGGCCGTATTGAGGGTCAAGTAGCCGTAGTCCCTGTTCTTCGTGTCTCGGACCAACACCCTGGTGGGATCATTGTCTGCCACCTCTACACAGTTCGTCGTCTCCGTATGCGAACTGGTACGCCAGTTCGGTTGAATGGGCAATTGAAAGTCCCCTAATCTGCCGATATTTGGTCGTAGTGTTGAATCGCCGCAAGGATGAGGTCTCGAACGGAGGCTCCGTAGACCGCCGACTGCTTCAAAAGCGCAAAAGCTTTAGTGTATAGATCGATCTCTCTCGGCTGAGTCACCGAAAACTCGGCCGAGTACGTCTCGACAAGGACGAGCCTTTCATCGAACATGGAGAAGGAGTTGCCGGGCCAGATGCGTGTTGGCGCTGACCGCGGGATGACGCCAAGGCTGAGTCTAGGAAGTCGCATAACAGCCAGCAGGCGGTCAAGTTGACCCCTCATGACCTCGGGGCCGCCGAAGTTGGTGTAGAGCGCCTGCTCAGCCAGTAGCACGTTGAAGATTCTGCCACCCTTGTAGAGGTATTGCTGTCTCTCCAGCCTCTTTTCCGTGGCGGCTTCGATGTCGTCGGGGATCTCGTAGAAGTCCCGGACTTGTTGGAAGGTCGCAGCGGCGTACTCCGCAGTCTGAAGCGTCCCCCAAATCAGCGTGGGATGCCAGATGCGGAAGATTTTGGTCTTGGAGTAGACCGGTAGGGCTGCTTTTTGCCTCTTCTCGGCCCCGGTCGCGAGTTGACGGCGCCATTCAAGCCATAGTTCGTCAATATGACGCACGGTGGCGATCAGGTCATCAATCTGGTCCGAGTTCCCGGTCGCAGTGCACCAGTCCCTGATGTCTTCTTCACTGGCATTCTGCTTGCCATTTTCGAGACGCGAGACCTTCGATTCCTGCCAGCCGAGCGCACGCGCGAGCGCCCGGCCGCTCATGAAGCCCGCGTCCTTGCGGAATCCACGCAGCCGGGCGCCCAGCGCCTCGCGTGCTTCTTGTGCTTGGGAGCTCACTGATGGGGTCAGACGCTGTACTCGGCGTGCGGGACCGCGACTGCCCAGAGGAGATCGCGCAGGCGAGTACACTCCGTCACGGTGTCAGGGTCTTCAACGATTTCCGACCCGAGCACACGGCCCTCAGAATCGAAGTGCCCCACGGCAAGGAGCCGGTCGTCGTACAGCCACCAGTCGTTTCCTCGCAGTGGAAGGGCTGTCCCTTCCGGCAGCAGATGCCGCGGAAGCCAACGGATGTCTTCGCCGGCCTCGATGTTGAGCCTCGTCAGTGAGTGCTCCCAAGTGACGTACTCGGAGTGCGGCTCGCTGATCACTCTGACTCGTCGGACAGTCTTCCCCGCGCTCGTGACACGCTTCATCAGCGCCATCCAGGAGTCGAGCCAGGTGAGGTCATCGGGCTCGCCCCTCTGCCAGCGCGCGTAGGGCGTGTTCTCGATGGGAGACCCATAGTCGTCCCTCAACTCCAGGTGGAAGGCGTCGCGCTTGAAGCTGTCAAACAGCCTGTCGCGCTCAGCGGGAGTGATCAGGTCCACTGTCTTCCTCCAGTAGGGCCGCGATCAAGGACTTGGGCACCTCGATGCAGGTCTCATAGTCAGGCATGCGCATCTGGCTCAGGGCCTCGGGGTCGTGCACTTCCGATCCCTGGAGAACGCATGTTCCCTGTGCGGTGACGATCACGACGGGGTCGACGAACTTCCTGAGCTCGCCGGACGTGTGACCGTCCTTGGTCAGGTGCTCGAACAGTTCGGTCGGCACCTCGATGGCGGTCTGCCCTTCGGGAACGTCGAGTTGCATCAGCAGTTCGTTGGCGTACACCTTCCAACCCTGGATGACGTAGCTGCCTTGGTCGCTCGCGTACAGGGTGGGGCTGTCTCCTGGGGTGGAGTTCTTTCCAAGGAACCGTAGCTTCACGCGTGGTCTCCCGTCCGCTCCCTTGCGCCAGATTGCGCAATGCATCGATAGTCGCTGGGTCATCCGAAGGCGTCAATCGACATGCTGCAAACTCGCGCAATCTTCTTGGGGATTGGGCGCCGACCGCTCTACGTTCGTTTCTGGACCCGTACCCACCCAAGGGCACGGAGGGGAGAAGCGTGGTGGCAAGCGTGACCGAAGACCGAGGTCCGGCAGTCGGCAACGAGCCCATCGACATAGAAGCGATCATGAAGAGCACGAACGAGGCGTTGGCCATACAGCTCAACACCTCGACTCGCGCAGCCCTCGCCGCACGGGCCGGCCTGATCTACGAGCAACTCGCCCTGCTCCTCGGTGAGGACCTGGGCGCCGACCACGACCCCGTGGTGCTGGACCTGGTCCGCGAGGCATACGTCCTGCTCGACGCCGTCGGGCGTCCCGCCAACGTCGCGTCCGTCTTCAACGCGTTCGTCCAAATACGCAACGCGGCGCGCCTTACCCGCCGCCTGCTCTGGATCTGGGCGGAGCTGAACGGGGTCGAAAGACCGTGAGTCCCCGAGCACAACAGGCCGCCTACGTGGTGGTACTCATCGCGCTGCTTGCGGCCCTGGCATGCGGCGTCTTCAGCACGCCGGATACCGGCTACGGCCAGGCCGAGCGCAGGACGCAGACGGACAAGGTACGCACATGGCCATGACACTCCAGGTCTACCGAGTGGACCGCGAAGGCAACCGTACGGAGATCCGGCCCATGCACGAGGTCGCTCCGCTCAAGGCGCCCGAAATTCTGCAGTCTTACCCGCCCTGTCGGTGCTACCGGTGTCGGGGACAGCGCAAGTCGGCGTGATGCGTCGACCACTTGTCACTGTGGATCGGCCCCATCGACCCATCGAGCACGACGGAGAGCAGGCGCCCGTCCACGCCTGCGAACACGGGAGCGCCGTGCCAGGACCTGTCTCAGCCGCGTCGCAATCACCCCACGGCCACGACGGTTGCTGATGGGCCTGTCGCGGCCTTATGACCCCGCAAGTGCAGTACGGCCGAGGGACGTCCCCCTCGGTCGCCCCTGAGGAGAAGGCAGAAGCCATGTCACTCAAGGAAGCACTCAGCAGGAGGGCTACCGTCCGCGGCTACGAGGACGACAAGAACAAGGACATCGAGGACGGCGACGGCAACGGCGGTTCGGGCTCCCCCGGCCACCCCGTCTGACCCGCCTCTCCCTCTGACGAGAGTCCCCCGGCCGTCAGCGGTCGGGGGACTCTTCCACCCGATAGGTCGCACATGAATCTTCTGGTGATCGACTGGGACTATTTCTTCCCCACTCCCACGGCCGGCGCCCCGCTTGGTGATCACCCGGAGTTGTACGCGTGGCCCGTCGCTGAAGACGCCGTACACGTCGAGGCGATCTGGCTTCGACGGGTTCGCGCCTTCATCGAGGCGGGAGTTGCACTACCCCAATGCCAAGGCTTCTCTGGCTTCTGGAGCCGCTTCGACATCGCCCCTGACGCCACCCTCTTCTACGCGGACTCGAACGCGTGGGCCAGCCAGGTCTTCCCGTCCAACGCAGGGGGCGAGGGACCGTGGGAACGGGTGCACCTGTACGACGCTCACCACGACTGCGGATACCCGCAGAACCACCGGACGTTCGAGGAGTGGCAGCGCGGGGGCCGGATCAGCGCCGAGAACTGGTTGCTCGCCCACTACTGGAACGGCTCCCAGGTCTTCGTGCACTTCCCGCCGTGGCGCGAGTCCATGAGCCGGCCGAGTGAGCACCCGCTGATCCCCGTGAGCATGACCATCGACACCGGACGGGCGCCCTGCGTGGTCTTCAGCGCGGTGTTCCTGTGCCGGTCCGGGGCGTGGGTCCCTCCGTGGTGCGATCTCCAGTTCGCGGACTTCATGGCGGCGTGCCCGGTCGCACGACGAGTCGAGATCCCACAGAACGAATGGCATCAGCCGCGTCCCGACGTCCGTCGCATGGTGCAGCTTGCGGCCCGGACCAGCCGGGACACGGTCACCTGGGCCCGTGCGGTGTGCGATGCAACCCCCGGACCGTGAGCGGCAGTTGATGACTGACGTGACGAGTGACACCGCGGATGGGAAGGCCGCTGCCGTGGACGACGGGCTGTTTCGCCCATGCCGCCTGCCGCTGCCCGGAACACGCCCTGCTGATCCAGCGCGTCCTGGCGATACCGCAAAAGCGCCCGGACGGCACACGAACTGTCCTCCACCTGCCTCCGGCCGCCGCACTGCGCGTGCGGAACATACCGATCCGTGGTGTTCTGTCCGAGTGACTTCGGACACCGACCCCCGGCGCTGGTGGGCCCTGGTGGTGATCGCGCTGGCCCAGCTGATGGTCGTCCTGGACGCGACCATCGTGAACATCGCGCTGCCCTCCGCCCAGCGCGACCTGGGCATCTCGGACGGGAACAGACAGTGGGTGATCACCGCCTACACCCTGGCCTTCGGCGGACTGCTGCTGCTCGGCGGGCGGATCTCCGACCTGATCGGCCGCAAGCGCAGCTTCCTGATCGGGCTGGTCGGGTTCGCGGTGGCCTCCGCGCTCGGCGGCGCGGCGGGCGGCGCCGGGATGCTGTTCGCGGCCCGCGCCCTCCAGGGGGTCTTCGCCGCCGTCCTGGCCCCCTCCGCCCTGTCGTTGCTGACGACGACGTTCACCGATCCCCAGGAGCGCGGCAAGGCGTTCGGCATCTACGGCGCGCTGGCCGGCAGCGGGTCGGCGATCGGGTTCATCGTCGGCGGGGTGCTCACCGAGTACCTGAACTGGCGCTGGTGCCTGTACGTCAACATCCCCATCGCCGCGGTGGCCGTGATCGGCGCCCTGGTCCTCCTGCACGACCGGCCCGGCCACTCCGGCGCCCGCCTCGACGTGCCCGGGGTGGTGCTGGGCTGCGGGGGCCTGGTGGCCCTCGTCTACGGGTTCAGCGAGGCCGAGTCGCGGGGCTGGACCGACGCGCTGGTCCTGGCATTCTTCGCCGCCGCCGTCGTACTCCTGGTGGCCTTCGTGCTCTGGCAGAACCGGGCGCCTAGCCCGCTGCTGCCGCTGCACATCGTCCGGGACCGGGACCGCGCGGGCTGCTTCCTGACGATGATGCTGGCGGTCATCGGCATGTTCGGCCTGTTCCTCTTCATGACGTACTACCTCCAGGTCATCCTCGGCTACTCGCCGGTGCGGACCGGGCTGGCGTTCCTGCCGCTGACCGTGGCGATCATCGTCGGGTCGACGCAGATCTCGGCGCGGCTGCTCCAGCACGTGCCGCCGCGGGCGCTGATGGTGCCGGGGATGATCCTGGCGGCGGCCGGGATGGTCATCCTGACCCGGATGACCGTGCACTCGGAGTACGTCAGCGAGATTTTGCCGGCGCTGGTGCTGATGGGGCTCGGCATGGGCCTGACCTTCATGCCGGTGTTCGCGACCGCCACGGCGGGGGTCGCCGCGCGGGACTCCGGGGTGACCTCGGCGACGGTCAACACCTCGCAGCAGGTGGGCGGTTCGATCGGCACGGCACTGCTCAACACCATCGCCACGACCAGCAGTACGGCGTACGTCACATCCCACCTGACCGACCCCTCCCAGCGGGCGCTGGTCCTGCGGGAGGGCATCGTGCACGGCTACACGGTGGCGATCTGGGTGGCGGCCGGGGTGATGCTGCTGGCGGGGCTGATCGCGGGGGTGATGGTGACGGCTCGGGCGCCCAAGCGAGGGGTGGCGGCGGGGGCGGGGTGACGGCGGCGTCCGTTACCGGGGTCCGCCCGGCGCCGGCGGCCCGGGCCTGGACGCTGGGCCGGGTGCTGGAGAGCACCCTGTGGGACGTCGAGGACGGCCGGCCGCCGGACGGTGCCCGGCTGGAGACGGGCCGACTGCTGCGACGTACGCGCGCTGTCAAGGGCGGCATGATGCACGGTAGTTGAACGTCGGCTGAGGGTCCGTCGACGATCTTTTCCAGGCGCCGTTCAGGCCCCCTGTGCCGCTTCCGTCGTTCATACGCTGACGCGCGTGCGAGGACAACGGACGGCGGACGACCACCAGGCCGACACCCGGCAGCGGACCCCTTCGGCGGCCCCGGCGCCACGCCCGCGCCCGGCGGGCGGCGGCGGCCCCGGGCCGGGCTCGCTGCTCGCGCTCCAGCGCAGCGCGGGCAACGCGGCCGTCGTGCAGGCCCTGCACTCGGGCAGCAGCAGCGGTGGCAGCAGCGGTACGGCGGTGGCGAACACCGCCGATGTCTCGGGTGGGGGCGGGGGTGCGACCGACACCGCGCTGACGCCCGTCACGCTGCCGCCCTACCTGCTGAACCTGGAGGCGCCGGGGCTGTCCACCACCCTGCTGCGATCCGGGCAGGACTCGGTCCGCCAGGTCATCAAGGACCGGGTCGGGCACGAGGGCGGCACGGTCGCCGCCATCGTGAAGGAGCTGACCGGGCGGCCGGACTCGTTCTTCGGACCGGGCCGTTCGTTCACCGTGGAGGGCGTCAAGGGCAGCAAGAAGTCCTACGACGTCACCGTCTCCATCGGCCCGCACCCCGATGAGCAGGCCATCCACGCGGAGCTGCCGGCGGACGGCGCGGATCTCGGCAAGGCCACCAAGATGGACGCCCACCGGCTGTCCAACCGGGCCACCGGCAGCGGCACCGGCGACGCCCGCAGTGGCGGCGTCGGCGGCATGGTGTTCGTGCTGTTCCCGGCCGCCGGGCCGCTGTGGGCCGGGTTCGCGGTGTCCGGCGGCACCCAGCTGTGGCAGTCGTCCAAGGAGTACCGCCGGCTGAAGACCACCACCAAGGGCCGGGTGCTGCGCAGCGACAGCGGGTCGGTGCACGTACCGCGCATGGTGCGGTTCGCGGTGCGGGTCGCGGCGCACGACGGCGACGGGCCGACGTACGACCGCTGCGACGGCGAGCTGGACCAGAAGGTGCCGACCGAGCAGCTGGTGCCGCCCGGCGCCGCGATGAACCCGCGGCCGAAGGCGCTCGGCACCCGGGCCGCGGGGCGGGTGAAGGCCGCCGACTCGCTGGCCGCGGTCGCCGCGGTGGACCCGGCCGAGTCGCACGAGGGCGGCGGCGGACTGTTCGACAAGGTCGCCTCGGTGCTGCACCCGGCGATCACCGCGCCCGGCAGCCCGGGGCGGGCGGCGCTGTACTCCGCGACCGCCCCGGCCACCGTCGCCGAGGACCTGCCGCGGATGCTGGGCGACGGCGTGTTCAGCGAGGACATGCCCTCCAAGGACCCGCACACCACCGGCGCGTACCGGATGCGGGCCGAGATCACCCGGCTGGCGCCGGCCTGGGCGGGCGGCAAGACCGCGCTGCGCGCCTTCGACCACACCCAGGACTCGGCCACCTCCAACCAGAGCAAGGGCCGGAACGTGTCCGGCGGCGTCGGCCCCGCCCTCGGGCTCGGCCCGAGTGGCCAGGTGGCCGTGCTGCGCACCACCGCGATGCTGCTGGCCGGCCTGCGCAAGCAGCACTTCACCGGGCACGAGCAGACCGCGGCCACCCGGCGGGGAGCGGAGATCAAGGGCCAGAAGGTGCTCTACCTGGCGGCGGTGAACCTGACCGCCGAGGGCACCGGCACCCGCACCTCCGACATGATCCTCGCCAAGAAGAGCCGGGTCGCCACCCACCAGATGTACATGTGGCTGACCCTGCGGGCCGACGAGGCCGCCGCCCTCGGGCTGGAACTGCCGCCCGACGTCGAGGTCAAGAAGCCGTTCCCGCGGGATGCGAAGAAGAACGCGAGGCGGAAGGCCGCCGAGCGGGCGCAGGCGGAGGGGAAGGGGAAGGGCAAGGCTCTGGAAACCGTTCCGGAGGAAGAGGAGGTCCTCGACTACGCGCCCGAAGAGGGGCAGAGCGAGGAGGAGGCGCGGGCCGAGCGGCACCTCGTGCACGGCGCGGCCGGCGCCAACGTGGTCCTCACCGGGCTGGACACCGGGCCGCTGCTGACCAGGCTGCAGAGCGAGTTCGCCGAGGACCGGCTCAAGGGCTATCTGCCGGCCTTCGGCGACGACAAGAAGGCGGCGTACGCGACCAAGGAGGAGGCCGAGCTCCAGCGGCAGAACTACCGGGACCTGGTCGAGAAGCTGTCCCAGGAGAACCTGTCGGCCAACAAGGAGCAGTTGCTGTCCTCCGGCATCCGGGTGCCGCTGCGCCGCAAGGGCACCCTGCACGACTACGACGTCGAGGTGCAGGTCACCGGCTCGGTCGGGAAGACCTCCTACGACGGTGACCTCGACGACTGGCTGGTGCGCTCGCACTCCGGGGTGAGCGGCAGCGGGCTGAGCGGCCGCAGCAGTTCCCGGACGATCGGCTACTCACTGGTCGGCCAGCTCCGGGTGGTGCCCGCCGTGCTGACCCTCGGCGCCCGCCGCGACAAACAGCACATCAGCTCCCGGCGCAACCAGGCCGGCCCCGTCACCCGCACCGACGTGCTCACCAACGGCAACGAGAAGACGGAGGCCGCCAGCGCCTTCACCGCGCCACTGACCCTGTCGGTGCGGATCAGGACGGCGACCCTGCAGAACAAGTACGGCCGGGCCACCTCCTTCGGCTCCCTGGGCCGGGACGACCCGCGCACCGAGGAGCTGCCCGGGTTCGCCCTGGACGAGCAGGACGTACGGCTGTACACGCCCCGGGCGTTCACCATGGACGACCAGCAGAAGGAGGCGTTCGACGCGGCCGGCGCGGGCGAGCGGCCGGCGCCGGTGCACCGGGACCTGACGGCCGGCGGCATCGGGGACCTGGTCCGGCTGGCCCCGCAGCCGGCCGGCGGCGGCGGGGTGCGGGACTGGACGCTGGTGGAGAGCGTCGGCGACGGCGCCGCCGTCCGCGACCTCGCCTTCGACCTGCTGGCCAAGGCCGCCGCCCGCAACGAGAAGACCCGGGACGCGAGCGGGGCGAAGACGGACCGCAAGGACACCGCCCTGGCGGCGGAAGGGCTGGCGCCCCGGCGCACCATCGAGGACCGGTTCAGCGCGAACTCGATCAGCGCGGCGCTGCGGCAGGCCGTGTCCTCCGGGTGGGTGGTCCAGGACCTGCACCACGCCCGGCGCCTCGCCGACCTCCAGGGCGCGGTGGGCACCCGGCTGGGGCTGGCCAACGCCAAGGTGGTGCACGAGGGCAAGGGCGCGGGCACCGAGACGTTCGTCATGGGCGGTCACCAGGCCACCGGGCAGCAGGGCAAGGGCACGTCCACGATGTACCAGGGCGGGGTGACCGGCGTGGAGCAGGGCACCGACTGGCGCCTCGCGCAGGGCGTCTCCGGCTCCCGCACCACCAGCGCGGGCGACAGCGGCGCCCGGACGGTGGCCGGCAGCATCGAGCGCAACGCCCACACCTCCCGCGACCAGCAGCTCTACCTGGTCCGGGCCGACCTGCTGGTCAACATGGTGGCCGAGGTGAAGGTGACGTTCGGCGGTCCCTACGTCTCCTCGGCCGGGCGGACGCTGCCCGGCGAGGCGCTGGTGTGGATGACGGCCCAGCAGTTGCGCACGGCCGGCATCGAACTGCCGGCGTCGGCGCGGGAGGAGCTGAAGCTGCCGGCCGTCTCCGAGACAGGCAAGGGAGACAAGGGCGGCACGGGCGGCACGGGGGCCAGGCTGACGCGGGCCGGCAAGCAGCGGGCCGGGGAGGGCTCCCGGGACGCCGGGGCCGAGGCGGCCGGCTTCACCCCGCCCACCGACCACACCCTCGCCCGGGACCTGCCGCTCGGCCTCGGCATGTTCGGCAACGTGCCGGACTTCCTGCCGCTGCTGGACGACGCGCGCGACCGGCTGGCCCGGGTCGACCAGGACCTCGCCGCGGAACTGCTGCCGACCCAGCTGCTGAAGGACCCCTTCGACAACGTGCTGCGGCTGGCCCAGGTGCTGGGCCGGGACGGCGCCGCCGGGCTGATGTCCAGCGCCATGGACGGCGGGGTCACCGTGCCGCTGTACAACGGCCGCAAGACGCCGTACTGGGCGGTGTTCTCGGTGCAGCGCAAGGCCGACGGCCGGTCCGCCGGACTGGCCGGGGACGGCCGGGACATGGAGTACATCACCTCCGCCGTCGCCCAGGACTCGGCCGCGCACGAGGAGAGCAAGGGGTACGCCGCGGAGGGCGTCTTCGCCGGTTCGGCCAAGCCCGAGGACGGCGCCGGACCGGTGCGCAGCGTCGGTCCGGCCACCGGCCCCGGCGTCGCCTCGGCCGGCCAGCGGCGCGACGGTACGTCGTCCCGCTCCCAGGTCGGCATGAAGGTGGTCGGGCACGGGTCCAGCCGGATGGTGAAGATGGTGCTGCCGATCGACGCCAAACTGGAGATCTTCCGGGCCGGGTCGGCGGCGCCGCTGACCACGGCGCCGCTGGGCTACCACGAGATGGAGTTCCGCGCCCCGGCGGCAGATCTGGAGGCGACGCGGAAGGTCGAGAACGTCAGCTTCGTGCTGGAGCGGGACGACTCGGTGGACACCGCGCAGGAGGGCTGGCACGCGCGCGGTGTCCGGCTGCCGCTGGCCGCGCAGGTCAACGGGTTCAAGGGGGCGCCGCGGGCCCGGCAGCTGGTGCTCGACGCGGTCAAGGCGGCCGGCGGCGGCGACCGGTACCGGGACAAGGGGGAGAACGCCGCGTACACCCTTCAGGAGGCGGTCTCCACCGAGTGGCTGGCCTCCGCGCTGCCGCTGCTCGCCGCCTCCGGCGCGGAGCTGCCGCCGGTGCACGCCACCGGGGCGCAGGGGCAGGACCTGCGGGCCTGGGTGCACGCGCGGCTGCGGGCCGGGCGGGTGCTGGGCACCAGTGACCCCAAGGAGGAGTTCACCTTCGAGAGCATCGCGCCCAGCGGGCCCGGCGAGATGCGGCACACCCAGTCCGACGAGCAGCACGCCGGCGACCAGTCGTCGACGCTGCGCGGGGTGCTCGGCCCGACCCTGGTCAGTCCGGAGGCCCGGCTCAACCAGGGCACGCTCAACTACGACAGTACGGACGGGTCGGCCGACATGTCGGCGAGCGGTTCCGGTTCGATGCCGGTGCTCAAGCCCAAGGCCCGTTCGACGCTGGTGCAGTTCACCGTGGACCTGCGGGTGGTGGCCGAGGTCACCGACCGGGGCACGCACCGGGTCAGGAAGGCCGCCCGGGACATGACGCTGCCCACGCCGGTGGTGATCCGGATGCCGGCGCCGGAGGTCGAGCGGATGATCGGGCCGGGCAACGGGTTCGGTTCGGAACTGCGGGGACCGGCGGAGGACGACGTCAGGAAGAAGGACCTCAAGGGCAAGGGCAAGGAGCGGGCCGTGTGACGGGGTGCCCGGCGCCGGTTCAGTCCCGCGCCGCCGGGCCCAGCACCGCCCGCAGTTCCATCCGGCGCCGTATCCGCAACTTGCGGTAGGTGCTGGTGAGGTGGGTCTCCACGGTGCGCCGGGCCAGGTGCAGCAGGTCGGCTATCTCGGCGTTGGTCCGGCCGTCCGCCGCCAGTTCCGCTATCCGGCGCTCGCTGCCGGTCAGCGCGTCGCTGCCGGTGCGGTCGGTGCCGGGCCGGCGGGCGCCGCCGTCGCGCAGCGCGTCCCGGGCCAGCCCGCGCAGCCGCAGCGCGCCCTTGTCCTCGGCGCGTTCGGCGGCCTCGCGCAGACAGACCCGGGCGCGGGCCCGGTCGCCGGCCGCGATCAGCTGGCGGCCCCGGGCCAGCAGCGCCTCGATCAGCTCCATGTCGGTGTCGACCGGCGCGTCCCGCAGCACCCGTACCGCCTGCTCGGTCAGGTCCAGGCCGTGCCGGCCGCCGGTCGCGGTGCCCAGCACGCGCAGCGCCCGGCCCACCGTGCGGGGCGTGTTCCACACCCGGGCCAGCCGCAGTTCCTCGGCCGCCAGGTCGAGTGCCTCGCGGGTGCGGCCGAGCGCGAGTCGGCATTCGGCGACCGCCGTGCGCCACGGGGTGACGACCGGGCTGAGCACCTCGCGGGCGGCCTGCCTGCGGCCGCACTCCAGGAAGTCGTGCAGCGCGCCCGCGTGGTCGCCGACGGCGGCCCGCAGCGCGCCGCGCGCGAACAGGAACCGGTTCAGTTCCCAGGAGTCGGGGGCCTGCCGCAGGTCGAAGCCGTCGGCGAAGCGCCGGGCCTCGTCCAGGCGGCCGGTGTGCACCAGCGCCAGCAGGGCGTGCGCGTCGGTGTTGAAGGGGGCGCTGCGGGCCCACGGGGTGCGCCGGACGGTGGCGTCGTCGAGGTGGGCGAGGAGCGCCGGGTGGTCGCCGCGGGCGGCGGCGATGTCGGCGCGGGTGCTGAGCAGCGCGTGCCGCATCGGGTGCAGCAGGCTCGGGTGCTGGCCGGCCAGGCCGCGCTCCACCAGCCGTTCGGCCTCGTCGAGTTCGTCGGCCCACTGGGCGAGCGCGGCGGCGGTGCCCAGCAGGAACGGCTCGGCCAGCGGGTCGCCGGGCTCGGCGAGCAGCGCCCGTACCCGTTTCATCGCCGCCTCCGCCGACAGTGTCCCGGCCGACGCCTCGTACCGGACCAGCAGGGCCCGCCCGGCGGTGCCGACCGTCTCCGGGGCGTGGTCGGTGGCCTCGGCCAGCCGGCGGTACGCCTCCTGCCGCTGCGCCTGGTCGTGCTCGGAGAGCAGCGCGGCGGCGGTCCGGGCGGTGCGGGCCAGGCCGGGTTCCTGGCGCAGGTGGCCCTCGGTGCGGCGCAGTACGCCGATCGCGGTACGGACCTCGCCGCGGCCGGCCAGGGCGGTGCCCAGGGCGATGGCGGTACGGACCCGGTCGCGGGGCGCGGCCGGCAGGTGCAGGGCCTCGCCGAGGCGGGCGATGGCGGCGGGGGTGTCGGCGGCGGCGTACTCCAGGGAGCCCAGCTGGGTCAGCATGCGCTGTCTGAGGTCGTCGGGGACCGGCTCGGCCAGGGCGCGGCGCAGATAGGCGACGGCGTCCGCGGGGCGGGCCTCGTCGACGGCGGTGGTCACCGCGTCGCGCAGCACCCGCAGCGCCCAGGGCAGGCCGACCGCCGGGGTGCGCGCCAGGTGCCGGGCGACCGCCTCGACCCGGCCGCCGCGGCGCAGCAGGGCCTCGGCGGCGACCCGGTGGGCGCGCTCCCGCCGGGCGGTGGGCCAGCCGGTGAGCACGGCGTCGCGCAGCAGGGGGTGGGCGTAGCGGGGCCGGCCGGCCGGGTCGGGGCGCAGCAGACCGAGCCGGGTCATCGCGGTCAGCCACCCCTCGACCCGGGCCGGATCGGTACCGGTGGCCTCGGCGAGCAGGGCGGCGTCCTCCGGGTCGCCGGCGGTGTCCAGCGCCGGGGTCGGTGCGGGCCGGCTCGTGTCGGTGGCCGGGGAGGTCCGGTCCGCGTCGGTGGCCGGGGAGGTCCGGTCCGTGTCGGTGGCCAGGGAGGTCCGGTCCGTGTCGGTGGCCAGGGAGGTCCGGTCCGCGGCGGCGGCCAGGGAGGTCCGGTCCGCATCGGCGGCCAGGGAGGTCCGGTCCGCGGCGGCGGCCAGGGAGGTCCGGTCCGCATCGGCGGCCAGGGAGGTCCGGTCCGC
>NZ_JBQOUX010000038.1:45345-64745 GCF_052216785.1 Streptomyces sp. JW3
AGGTCCGGTCCGCATCGGCGGCCAGGGAGGTCCGGTCCGCATCGGCGGCCAGGGAGGTCCGGTCCGCATCGGCGGCCAGGGAGGTCCGGTCCGCATCGGCGGCCGGGGTGGGCGGGGCGGCTGGGCCTCCGGTGGTCCGCGTCGTCCACGCCTGTTCCAGCGCGGCCAGCGCGCGGGCCACCTCGGCGGTGGCCGGCCCGGCGTTCTCCAGCCACCAGGAGACGGCGGCCGGGTAGGCACCCGGGTACAGCGCGGCGCAGGTCTCCGGAACGGGTTGCGGGGACCCCGGGCCCCGGCCCCGGCCCGCGCCGATACCGCCCAGGTCGTCCAGCAGCGCGCGCAGCAGCAGTGGGCTGCCCGCGCCGGCGCGTACGCACTGTGCCGTCCAGTCGGGGCCGGCCGCCGGGAACGCGGCACGCGCCAGCGCCGCCGCGGCCAGGTCGCCGAGCGGGGCCAGGGTGTGGACGGTGACCAGGGAGGGGGGCAGCGCGTGGGTGAGTCCGGGGGGCCCGGGTGCCACGTCGTACTGGCTGCGCTCGGTGGCGACCAGCAGGACCGGTAACCGGCCGACCCGGCGGGCCGCCTCGACCAGCCAGCGGCGGGAGGCGGAGTCGGCCAGGTGGACGTCGTCGACGGTGACCATCACCGGGGAGTCGGCGGCGTAGCCGCACAGGCACCGCCACAGCCGGGCGGCGGTGTCCCGGTCGTCGCCGCCGTCACCGAGCGGGTCCGGGCCCTGGTCCGCGAACCGCGGTACCCGGCTCAGGCATTCGCGGACCGCCGCGAAGGATACGTCGCTGTCCTGCGGGGAACAGTGCACTCGCAGCACCTTCAGTCCGCGGGCCGCGGCGTGCTCGGCGGCGGCCTCCAGGACGGCGGTGCGGCCGGTGCCGGTGGCACCGCGCAGCAGCACGAGGCGACCGGTGCCGGCGCGGACGCGCTCGGTCTCGGCCGCGATCAGCGCGTGCGCGTCGTCGCGTTCGCACAGCGGTCGGGTCATGGCTGCCTCCCGGGGTGGACGGTGCGCCTCGGCCTGTAGGACGGGGTGGGGCGGACGGGGTTGCGTGGCGGTGGCGTGGCTGTGGCGAGGCTCACCACAGCGCCCACCCGGCGGCCCGGAGGACGCGAAAACGTCCCCGGACACCGTCTGACCTGCGGCGACGGCCGAATTTCGGGGCCGCACCGGGAGTTTGCGCGCTGGTCTCGTGGTGTACCTCGTGGTGCTCCACGATTGCGGGTGTCACAGCAGTCCCAGAAGTGTGGAACACGCTCATCCGCCTCCGCCCCTCACCGGACGCGCGGACACGTGAACTTGGGGGAAACGGTTGCTCAACTCACCCCGGACCACAGACACCGGCCGCGCGGCCGGCCCCGGGCGCAGGACACCCGTGTCGGTCACCGCCCCGGACCCGATCAGCCGCGAGGGCGCGATCAGCCAGCTGCGCCGGCACCCGGAGATCGAGCTGCGCGAGGGGACCGGCCCCGGCACGGTCGCGCTGCTGATCGAGGACGCCCTCGACGAGGCCGGGCTGACCCGGCTGCGCCGGCTGGTGCGCAGCGAGGGCGCCCGCGCCGTGCTCGTGGTGGGCACGATCCGCGAGAACGAACTGCTCGACGTCATCGAGTGCGGCGTCGGGGCCATCGTCTGGCGCCGGGAGGCCACCGACCACCGGCTCGTGCAGGCAGTGCTGGCCGCCTCCCGGGGCGACGGTGATCTGCCCTCGGATCTGCTCGGCCGGCTCATCAACCAGGTGGGCACCCTGCACCGGGGCGCGGCGGGCCGGCCCGGCTCGCCGTCGCTGGGCCTGGCGGCGCGCGAGGTCGACGTGCTGCGGCTGGTGGCCGAGGGACTCGACACCGGGGAGATCGCCAGCAAGTTGTCCTACTCCGAACGCACGGTCAAGAACGTGATGCACGGCCTGACGACACGTCTGCACCTGCGCAACAGGGCGCACGCCGTTGCCTATGCCCTCAGGGAAGGCTACATCTGACCGAACGGGCAATCGAAGGCGGACTCCCGGGCAGCGCCGCTGCCCGGTCCCCGTCCCCGCCGCGCGTGCGGGACGGACGGCCCACCGGGCACCATCGAATCCGGTGGTCAGCGGGTACAACGGCACGGCGAGCGGGTGTGAGGCGGGAGCACGGCAGTGATCCACGAGGTGGACGAGGTCCTCAAGGACCTGCTCAACAACGGGACGCTGAACGGTTCCGGTATCGACGTCTCCTTCGACGCCCCGACCCGCGACTGGGCGGCCCGCCGCAACGGGCCGGGCATCAACGCCTATCTGTACGACATCCGCGAGGAACTCTCCCGCCGGGCCCGCGGCCAGATCTCCGTGCACGACGAGGAGGGCCTGGTCGTCAAGCGCCGGCAGCCGGTGCGCTGGTTCCGGCTCGCCTATCTGGTCACCGCCTGGACCAAGCAGCCGCGCGACGAACACCGGCTGCTGTCGGCGGTGATGGCCACGCTGCTGACCAACGAGTGGGTGCCGCCGGCCCAACTGCCCGGCTCGCTCAAGGAACTGGGCCTGTCGGTGCACGTGGTGATGGCCGGGCACCACACGGAGGCCCGCTCGCTCGCGGAGATCTGGTCCGCGCTCGGCGGTGAGCTGAAGCCGTCCCTGGACGTGGTGATCACCGCGCCGTTCCCGGCCTTCCGCGAACTGCCCGCCGGACCGCCGGTCACCGAGGGCGCGGCGGTCCGGGTGCGGTCCTACGACGGTGCCGCGGACGGCGCCGAGGACTGGGCGGACCGTACCGAGCGCCAGCGGGACGAACGGGCCCACCGGCCGCGGCAGGTGGCGATGGCCAAACGCGCCCGGCGGGCCGGGAACATTCTGGAACCACCGGTGGAACAGGACGACGAACAGCCATGACGTCCCCCAGCCCGTCCGCCCTGCCGGCCCGGCTCGCCCGGCTGCGGGAGCGGGTCGCCGCGCTGGTCGAGCACCGCGCCGCGACCGATCCCACGGCCGACGACCCGTTGCGCGGCCTGTACCTCTCCGAGGACGCGGTACGGCACCTGCTGCACCGCGCCGACGGCCCCGCCGCGCACGACCCCGCGTCCTACGACCCGGCCGCGCCCGGCGATCCGCCGGCGCCCGTCGCCCCCCTGGGCGCCCCGGGCCGGCTGGACGCGCGGGACCCGTTGGACGCGCTGGCCGCCAGGCTGGGCCTGACCGACGTGGACACCGCGGTCCTGCTCGTCGCCCTCGCCCCGGACCTGGACCGCGGCTTCGAGCCGCTGTACGGCTACCTCAACGACGACGTGAGCCGCCGCCGGGCCACCGTGGCGCTCGCCCTGGACCTGTGCGGGCTGCCGGTGCACGACGCGGCGGCCCGGGGCCGGTTCCACCCCTCGGCGCCGCTGACCGCGCTCGGTCTGCTGGTCGTGGACGAGCCCGAGCGGCCCTTCCTCAGCCGCGCGCTGCGGGTCCCCGACCGGCTGGCGGCCCATCTGCTGGGCGACGACACCCCGGACGCGGCCCTCGCCGGGCACATCCGGGCCCTGTCGGCGCCGGTCACCGCGTATGAGGACGGTGACGGCGAGGAGGCCCCGGACACCCGGTTCGTGCGCCGGCTGGCCGCGCTGCTCGCCGCCGCCCCGCTGACCGTCTACGTCCGTGAGCGCCGCGAGGGCGACGGGCTGGCCTGCGTCACCGCCGCGCTGCACGCCGCCGGCCTGTCGGCCCTGCACTTCACCGGCCCCGAGGAACGCGTCCCCGACCTGCTGCGCGAGGTCCGGCTGACCGGCCGGGCGGTCGTCCTGACCGGGCTCCCGGACAAGCCGGAGACGCTGGTCCGCGCGCTGACCGCCGCCGCGGACGTACCGGTCCTGATCACCTCGCAGGGCCCGTACGACCCCCAGTGGAGCGAGTACGACCCGCTGGTCCTGGAGGCGCCCGGACGGCGCTCGGGCGCGGTGGACACCTGGGCGGCGGCGCTCGGCGACGCCGCCGACACCGGGCTCGACCTGGCGGCCACCGTCGCCCCGTACCACCTCGGCGGGGAGCGCGTGGTGCGCGCCGCGCTGGCCGCGCGCGGCCTCGCCGCCTTCGACGGCACCCCGGTCACCGCGGGCCATCTGCGGCTGGCCGCCCGCCAGCAGTCCGCCTCCGGCCTGGAACGGCACGCCCGCCGGATCCGCCCGGACGTGGACTGGCGGGACCTGGTGCTGCCCGAAGGTCCCTTGACCCAGCTGCGCGAACTGGCGCTGCGGGCCCGCCACCGCGACCAGGTGCTCGGCGACTGGCGGCTCAGCGCCGGCGGCGGCCGCGGCCGGGGCGTGCTCGGCCTGTTCGCGGGCGAGTCCGGCACCGGCAAGACGCTGTCCGCCGAGGTCGTCGCCGCCGACCTGGGCCTGGACCTCTACGTCGTCCAGCTCTCCTCGATCGTGGACAAGTACGTCGGCGAGACCGAGAAGAACCTGGAGCGGATCTTCTCCGAGGCCGACCGCACCGACGCGGTGCTGCTGTTCGACGAGGCCGACGCGGTGTTCGGCAAGCGCGGCGAGGTCAAGGACGCGCACGACAAGTACGCCAACATGGAGAGCGCCTATCTGCTCCAGCGCCTGGAGGCGTTCGACGGGATCGCGCTGCTCACCACCAACCTGCGGGCCAACATCGACGAGGCGTTCACCCGCCGGCTCGACCTGGTGGTCGACTTCCCGTTCCCGGACCCCGAGCAGCGGCTCGCGCTGTGGCGGCACGGGCTGAAGCACGTACCGACCGTCGAGAACATCGATGTGGCGCCGCTGGCCAAGGAGTTCGAGCTGGCGGGCGGCTCGATCCGCAGCGCCGTGGTGACCGCCGCCTACCTGGCCGCCGGGCGCGGCAGCGCGGTGACGGCGGCCGACCTGCTGGACGGCGCCCGCCGCGAGTACCGCAAGGCGGGGCGCCTGGTGCCCGGCGAGGGTTCCTGGTAGCTCAGGCCCCGTTGTCGGCCGTCGACGGCTGGACGATCTTCCAGTCGCCGTCGGCGGCGGGGTTGCCGTCGGCGACGGTGCAGTTGTGGATCGTCAGCTTCGTGCCGGAGACGCGGTTGGTCGTCTCGTGCACCTGGAGGCACTTGTTGTTGCTGGCGAAGTTGCGGATCCAGTAGGCGCCGCTCTTCTGCTTCTCCAGCCACCAGAGCTGGTTGTCGGCGGTCGTGCCGTCGCAGGTGAACTCGATGATCGCGGTGCCGACGGGCTTGGCCCCGTACCCGCCCAGATCCATGCAGAGCTGGTCGGAGGTGTTGCGGATCTGGAAGAGCTTCGCGCCGCCGGGGCCGGCCTTCGGGTAGCGCACCTCCAGGTCCCACATCTGGTCGTCGATGTCGCCCTCGTGGCACTCGGCCTGCTGGACGACCGTGTTGATCGCGCCCTCGTTGCGGCCGGGGATGTCGGCGCACATGTCGGTGGTGGTGTTGCGCAGCATGACGTTCGAGGCGGGCAGGATGTCCGGCTCGGTGCTGGGCGACGCCGAGCCGCCCCCGCCCCCGCCTCCGCCGCCGCCGGCGTCCTCCTGCTCCGTCTCCTCCTCGGTGGGATCGGCGACGGGCGATTCGGCGGGCGCGCTGGGCGCGGTCAGCTCCTGCGTGGCGCTCGGGCTGGGGGCGAGTACGCTGCCCGCCTCGTCGACCTGCTCGGTGGCGGCGGTGCGGACCTGCGGCTTGTAGGCGATCCAGATCAGCACGAAGGCGAGCGCAAGCGCCAGGAAGATGCTCAGGAAAGTGGCCAGCCAACGGGGCAGAAAGCCGCGCTGCACGAACGTACCCGGCACGGCGAGAGGCTCGACCCCGGACCGCTGCAGAGCCAGCGAGTACGGCCGCTCCTCCTTCGAACCGAACCAGGTCACCTGCTTCGGCCGCAGCGTGCCCTTGACGAACACCGCCCGCCCCGGCTCGATCTGCACACTCGCCGGATGCAACTCGTAGTTGAGATGATCACCCTGGTCACTGCCGGCGATCGACGCCGTCACCTTCGTATTGCCCAGGTTGTCCACCGCGAGGCGCGGCTTGCCCCGGAACCGGCCCTTCACCGTCACCGGCACCAACTCGGCCCGCACCTCGGTGAACGGCGTGATCGTCAGATTCCCCTCGGGAACCGTCACCGCCTCCGGATGCTCCGTCGGCGTGATCCGCACCCCGTACGGATTCGGACCCGCCGTCGCGTCCGGAGTACGCGGCGGCGAGAACGTCAGCTCCACCGTCCCCGTCGTCCCGGGATACAGCCGCATCGTCGGTGGTTCGATCACCGTCCAGGAGGCCGGCTCACCGACCGGCTCGAAGCGGTACTCGTCGACCACATCGCCGGTGTTGCGCACCCGCAGCCGCACGCGCGTGCTGCTGCCGGGATCGACGGTGGCGGACGCGGGCTCAAGGGAGGTCCAGAGGCTCATCGCGTTCAGGCTAGGGGCGGGTGCCGTCGCCCGTCACCGGACCGCCGGGCAGACCCGGCTGCCCCGGCGGCCCTCCGGCACCTACCCCTCGGTCGGGTGGATGATCTTCCACTCCTGGTCCTGGATGTTGGTGCAGGCCGAGATGGCCAGCTTGGCGTCGAGACCGCCGCCGTCGCCCTCGACGTCGAGGCACAGCTGGTTGCTGGCGAAGTTGCGGATCCAGTAGTCGCCGCTGTCCTGCTTGTCGACCCACCACATCTGGTTGTCGGTGGCGGTGGTGCTGTCGCAGGTGAACTCGGTGACCCTGGTGCCGGCGGGGGCGGCTCCGTGGGCCGGCAGGTCCATGCAGTACTGGTCCTTGACGTTGCGGATCTGGAAGAGCTTGGCGCCGCCGGGGCCGCCCTTGGGGTACTTCACCTCCAGGTTCCACATCTGATTGTCCTCGTCGCCCGGGATGCACATCGACTGCTGCACCACGTCGTCGGGGTTGCCCTTGTCCCGGCCGACGAGTTCGGCGCACATGTCGGTGGTGGTGTTGCGCAGCATGATGTTCTCGGCCGGCACGACGTCCGGCACCTTCTTCTTGGTGGGGGTCGGCGACGCGCCGCCGCCGCCATCCCCTCCACCGCCGCCCGCGCCGGTGTCCTCGGACTCCTCGGTCGTCGGCTGCTCGGCCTCGGGCGTCTCGGCCGGCACGCTGGGCGCGGCCAGTTCCTGGGTCGGGGTGGGACTGGGCGTCAGCGCGACGCCGGCTTCGTCGACCTGCTCGGTGGCGGCGGTGCGGACCTGCGGCTTGTAGGCGATCCAGATCAGCACGAAGGCGAGCGCCAGCGCCAGGAAGATGCTCAGGAATGTGGCCAGCCAGCGGGGCAGGAACCCGCGCTGCACGAACGTACCCGGCACGCTGAGGGGTTCGACGCCGGACCGCTGGAGAGCCAGCGAGTACGGCCGGTCCTCCTTCGAACCGAACCAAGTGACCTGCTTCGGCCGCAGCGTGCCCTTGACGAACACCGCCCGCCCCGGCTCGATCTGCACACTCGCCGGATGCAACTCGTAGTTGAGATGATCACCCTGGTCACTGCCGGCGATCGACGCCGTCACCTTCGTATTGCCCAGGTTGTCCACCGCGAGGCGCGGCTTGCCCCGGAACCGGCCCTTCACCGTCACCGGCACCAACTCGGCCCGCACCTCGGTGAACGGCGTGATCGTCAGATTCCCCTCGGGAACCGTCACCGCCTCCGGATGCTCCGTCGGCGTGATCCGCACCCCGTACGGATTCGGACCCGCCGTCGCGTCCGGAGTACGCGGCGGCGAGAACGTCAGTTCGACTGTGCCGGTCGTCCCCGGATAGAGCCGCATCGTCGGCGGATCGATCACCGTCCAGGGGGCCAGCTCACCGACCGGCTCGAACCGGTACTCGTCGACCACATCGCCCGTGTTGCGCACCCGCAGCCGTACACGTGTACTGCTGCCCGGATCCACCGTCGCGGAAGCGGGCTCAAGAGAGGTCCAGAGGCTCACGCCACGACGATACGGCGCCGTACCGGCGTCGTCAGGGGACCACCGGGCAGACCCGGCTGCCCCGGTGGACCCGCCAGTTGCCCGCAGGCCCTAGAAGTCGCCCCGGGCCATCCGCGCGCCGACCTCCGCGGCCTCGACCTCTTCGGAGTGGTCCGGGCTGGAGACGGACTCGCCGTGGCCGTTGTCGGTGCCGGCCACCTTGCCCTGGGACTGCTGCCAGACGTGGTGCGCCTCGTGGAACATCGTCGCGTCGTCCAGGCTGGAGCGCTGGGCGACGATGTGGTTCCCGGTGGTGTAGGCGAGCGCCTTGAGCTGCACCGCGGACTGCTGCGCCACCGCGTTGTCGTGCAGCCTGACGTGCCCGAAGCTCATGCCGTACGCCTGCTCCGCCCGGTCCTGGATGTGCGAGGGCAGCGGCTTGCCGGAGGTGCTGATCGCGTCGTTCACCGACACCCGCGGCTCCTCGAAGGCCGGCTCCGACGGCGCCATCCGGCGCTGCACGTCCGCCTCCGGCTCCCCGTGGCCGCACCCCGGCCCGTGCTCGTGCGTGGCGCGCTGGACGGCCTGCGTCACCGCCGCGTTGCCGGCCAGCCGCTGAAGGGCGAGCATCCGGCCCGCGACGCCGCCCGGACCGCCGGGGCGGCCGACCGAGCTCTGCTCACCGGCCTGGCGGGCGGCCTGTGTTCCGTGTGCGCGCACGACGCTCCTCGGGGGACGCTGGGGTTCGGCAGGTGCTTGTTTTGCTGACAGGCTGCCCCATCGGCACCGTCCGCCGCAACGGACTCGGGGGCAGACCCGCGGGCAGCGGGCTGCCTCAGGTCGTCTCCCGCCTCAGCTGCCCCTTCTGCTCCATCGCGTCCACGTCCTTCAGGTGCAGCCGGATCACCACCGGGTGCGAGAGGGTCCGCTCCAGGTCGCCGACCGTCTCGTCACCGCGCGCCCACTGGGTGTGCCGGTGCCGCAGCCGGGCCACGGCCCGCACGTCCAGGGAGAACTGCACCAGCACCGTCCGGTCCTTCGGCTTCTGCAACGGGACCATGCCGCTGGTGTTGCCACTGGACGCCATGTCACCACCGGGCATGCCGGTGGTGGTACCGGCGCCGTTCAGCCCGTCGGTGCCGTCCCGCGCCGGGCCCGACCCGAACGGGGGGACGCCGGAGCGGGAGTGCGAGGCGGAGGTCGAGTAGGCGTTGCCCGCCGCCCTCGGGGCCTGGACCGCCGAGCCGTCCATGGTGGTGTCGTTGCCGTCGATCGAATCGGAGGTCAGCAGGGTCTGCGCGACCGGTTCGAACGTCATCTCCTCGCTCTCGCCCAGGACCACGCCGTCCTTCAGCCTGCCGTGCAGTTCGCAGGTGGCGTCCGAGCCCTCCAGGCCGGACAGGTGCTGCGGCGGCAGCGGCACACCCGCCGAGACGATCTGCGGCAGCCAGGTGATCAGCCACTCCGTGGACACCGCCGTGCGCAGCCCGTAGGCGGCCTCGTCGGCCCCGCCCAGCACGTCGGAGCGCTTCTTCGCCGCGTCCCGCACGGCGCCCCGTACGGTGTCGACCACCTGCGGCGCGCCGACGAAGCCGTTGACGACGGCCGCCCAGGGCAGCCCGACGCCCTCCTTGTGCCAGTCGCCCGGCGTCTGCGCGTTCTCGGCCCCGGTCCGGCGGACCGCCGCGGGTGCCTCGGCGTCCGGCTCGGGCCGTTTCATCCTCGCCAGGGCGTTCAGGTCGTTCTGGAGCGCCCGGTACACCAGCGCCTGCGGGCCTTCGAGCGAAACCTCCGCCACCGGCCCGGAGTTCGACCGCAGTACCAGCTTGACGTCGACCGGTACGCGCACCTTCGACTGGAACGCCCCGGTGTCGCCCATGATGGCCCGCACGCCGACCTGTTCACGGTTGGCCGCCGACCGCTGCCGGCTGTGGCCCGTGTCGAACCGGAAGCCGGAGGCGCCGCCGGCCGACTCGATCACCGCGTCGCCGGTCGACCCCGCGGCGGACAGCGGGAGCTGGGCGCCGCGGGTGCTGCTCTCCTTCACGCTCTTGGTGTGCTGGTGGGAGCCGACCGTCGCGTACTCGATCTCCCGGTCCTTGCCGGCCAGTCCGGTGACGTTCCCGTCCCCGGTGCGCTCGACCTTCAGTTCCAGCCAGTAGACGTTGCCGCGCAGGAAGGGGGTGCGGGTGTTGCGTCTGAGCTGGATGACGGCGCCGCCGTCCATGGCGCTGGCCAGCACGCCCATGGCGCCGTCCCGGCCGAGCAGTTTGGTCAGCGCCTGCACGTTCTTGTACTTGTCCTCGATCCCGCTCTCCGGCAGCAGGTCGTCGCAGAGCGACTTGTTCGTCCCGGCCAGTCTCGCGCGCAGCAGGTCCTTCAGGGGCAGGAAGTCCGGGGCCTGCTCGATCAGGCCGAAGCCGAGGGGCAGGCCCTGGGCGAAGCCGGTGGCGACCTTCGGCGTGCCCTTCCCGCCGGGGGCGGCCAGGGCCGTGTCCATGTCTCCCTGGTGCTGTTCGAGGTTGTCCTGCCACTTCTTCTCGGCTTCCGCCGCATCGTTCTTGCGCTTCGTCTCCTGTGCCTCGAACTCCTCCTGGTTGGTCTTGCGCGCATGGATGCGCTTCAGTTCCTCGGCCCGCCGCTCGTCCCTGCGGGCCCGCTCCTCGCGGGCCGCGTCCCGCCGGTCCCGCTCCCGCTGTCTGAGCGACTCGCGCTCCTGGCCCTCGGACGTCCGGCCCTGCGCGTGCCGCGTCCTGACCCGCAGGGTCCGCTCCTGCCGTGACCCCCGCTCCTGCGCGCGCCGCGCCTGCCGGTCGGCCGCCAGCTCCTGCCGTTCCCGGTCGGCCTCCGCGAACTCCAGCCGCTGCTGCTCAGCGCGTGCCTCGGCCTCCTGCTCGTGCTGGAGCACGACGCCTTCGTGTTCTTCCCGCCGCCCGTCCGCGGTGACCTGTTCCGCACGCACCGTGTCCTGGTCGGCGCGCTCCCGCTCCAGCCGGGCCTGCCGCTTGCGTGCCTTGCCCGGGGGCCGCTTGCGGGGCTGTCCGGTACGGGCGCGCTTCTTCGCCAGCCGGTTCCGGCGCCTGCGTTCCCGCTGCTCCCGTTTGCGCTGCTCCGCTTCGAGGTCCGCCAGCTCCTGGGTGAGCGCGTCCAGGTCCTGTTGCAGCGCCCGCTGCTCGGCACGGTCCGCCCGCCGTTGCGCCAGCTCCCGCTGCTGGAGTTCCCCTTGTGCGATCTGTCTGCGCAGCGCCTCCCGCCGGTCCTGGTCGGCCTGCCGCTCGTCCTCCTCGCGCAGCCCGTCCGCCCAGTGCTGGTCGTCCGCCCGGACCTGGTCCCGCTCACCGGTGCGCAGGGCTTCGGACCGCGCGTGCCGGTCCTTGGCCTCGCCCAGCGCCTCCGTCGCCGTCCTGCGTTCCTCCTTCTCGGCCCTGCGGTGCCCGGACTCCTCCTGCCGCCGGCGGGCGTTCTGCTCCGCCTCTTCCTTCGCCCGGTCCTCGGCGTCCTTGCGCTCCAGGTACTTGCGGTGCTCGCCCAGCGCCGCCGCCTCCTTCGCCCTGGTCTTCGCCGCCTCCTGCTGCCGCCACGCCGTCAGCTCGTCGTTGTCCATCCCGGCCTTGGCCAGCTGGTCCGCGGTGAGCCACAGCGCGACCTGCCGGGGCAGGGTGCGGCGCCCGCCCCGGATCACGGGGTCGGACCCGTGCCCCGGCTTGACCTCGGCGATCACGGTGGCGGTCAGGTGGCACTGGACCAGGAAGAGCGGCTCGCGCGCCCGGGGGTGGACCGCGTTGCGTTCGACGGTGGCGCCCGTCGCGACCGCCTCGCCGGTCGTCTCCCCGGTGCCGTACACACCGGTCAGGCCGCCCCGGCCGCGGAAGTCCTCCCCGCGTCCCGTGCCGGTGACTCCCGCGGCGGTGCCCTTCGTCTTCGTCCTCGACTCGGCCGAGGACGACTGGTGCCCGCCGGACACCATGTTCTCCATGCCGACACCGAGGACCTCGCGCAGCGGCTGGGGCGAGGCGAGGGTGAGCTGGAAGTGGTCGCCGACCTCGCCCTCCAGGGTCCTGATCCGCCGGGGGTAGCGCAGTCCGGTGACGACCCGGTTGGCGTCGACCCCTTCGCGCAGGTCCGACCGGATGTCCTCCGGGCTGTAGTGCTCCTTGAGCGCCAGCTTCGGGGCGAGCCCCGACGCCTCGAAGACCTTGTCGCCGTCTCCCTCGTCGGCCTTGGCCGCCGCCCGCGCCAGCAGTTGGAAGGCCAGCTCGGACAGGGGTTCGCCGCTGCCGACCGTCTCGATGTACTCCCAGTCCCGCACACCGTCCCCGCCGCTGCCCATCTTGGCCAGCGCGGGGATGCTCGCCGGTGCGTCCTTCCCGAGCGCCTGGGGCTCCTCGGGCACCCCGGCCGTCACCCGCTGGCCGGCGGAGTCGGCGGTGAGTTCGGCGGACGTGGAGAGCTTCACCTGCTGTGCGGCCCCGGCGAACGCGTGCACCGTGGGCTGCTTCCCCCGCTGGTTCGTCAGGCCGGTGATCTCGTTGTCCGCGTCGGAGGAGAACAGCGGCTCGTCCTCGGGCATGTCCCGGCCCGGCGCGCCGGGCAGGACGCTCCGCTCCAGGGTGCGGCCCCGGGTCGTCCGGACCACGTCCACACTCAGCCGCAGCTCGGTGCCGAAGGTGCTGGTGGTCGTGGAACCGGCGTTGAGGGAGTCGGTGCGTCCCACCGGGCCGCCCTGCACCCCGCGGCTGTCCGCCCACCCGGCGTTGACCGACGTCTGCAGGCCCACGTGCCCCTCGGTGGCCTGGATCTCCGCCCGTACGTTCCCCTGGCGCGCGCTCTGCTTGCCGGTCTGCGCGCTCCAGCCCGCACCCGCGCTGTTGCGGTTGAGCCAGTCCGGCGTGTCGCCCTCGTAGACGATGTCCCCGACGGTGCCGCGCACCCGGATCTCCACGTCCCGGGACTTCAGGTCCGTCTTGCTGCGCAGCCGCACCAGGACGCCGCTGCTCAGCAGCCGGCTCTTGTGGGCGGCGAGCCGGGCCGGGGAGAGCTCCTCGTGCAGCGTTCTGAGGTTGGCCAGCAACCGGTCGCCGTCGCCCTTCGCGGGGTCCATGAAGAAGGGCTCCGCCTGGTCGCCGAACTCCGGCAGGTACTCCCCCCTGAGCCCCAGTGCCGGGTCCCTGAAGGCCTGCTCCAGGTAGGCGATGAGCGGGCCGGTGTCCAGGTGGGTGAGGGACGTGCTGTTCCCCATCGCGCCGAACTGGAGGTGCCGGTCGTGCAGTTGGTCGGTGCCGTCGGCGTTCTTCAGCACCGTCTTGCCGTCCGCGGTGCGCTTGCGCTTGTCGTACAGCGGACGGGCCGAGGGGTCCTCGGGGAGCTGGTCGCCGAGGAGGTGGTACGCCTCCTCCTTGCGCAGGCTCATCCAGGCTTCGATGTCGTGCTCCGCGGTGCGCTGCTTGCGCCTGGTCAGGTGGTCTCCGTCGCGCGGACCGCCGTACTCCACGAAGAGTCTGACCTTGCTCAGGAAGAGCACCTTGGGGCCGCGCACCTCGGCGCCCTGCCGGACGGTCGTGGTCCGGTCGAGCGACGAGGAGCCCATGCTCTTCGCCCCCACGCTGCCCACCAGGTTGGCGCGCAGGGCCGCCGCGCCCGGCACTCCCAGGATGTACGCGCCGCCGAGCTCCGCTCCGACGCTGTGCCCGCCGGCCGCCGCGACGCCCTGGTTGCTGGCCACCGTCTGGTGGTGGCGTGCCTGGTCGGGGCCCGCACCGACGGTCTTGGCCCGCGGCTGGGCCGGCTCGTCCTCCTGGCCGTCCTCCTGACGGTAGGCGGACAACTCGGCCAGGTGCGGGTCGGTCGCCGTGCCGGTCGCCGGCTCCGGTCCGACCAGGGGCGTCATCTGCACGATCTCGGCGCGCATCCGGAAGACGCCGCGGGACTCCCGGTGCTTCTGGTCGGACTGGAGGACGTCGCTCGTCACCCACCCGGCCAGCAGGCGCGGCATCTCCCGGTGGATGGTCTCCCGGGACACCTCGGCGTAGAGCTGCTCGCGGCCGGGGGTGCCGGGGGCGGTCATCCGCCCGTGCGCCGCCCCGGCCACCGCGTCGAACAGCCCGCCGCCGCCCTGGTGCGGGTCGCCGGTGTCCTCCACCCCGATCGTGGACAGGGAGACCGCCTTGCCCACCTCCGCGCTCTGCGCGGCGTCGAGGTTCCGCGAGAGGGCCGGGCGGGCGGTGCCCGCCGGGACCATGTACTCCATGGGCACCCGCATCTCCATGCCGCCCAGGTGAGTACCGACGGTGGGGCCGGACACGCCCCGCTGCTCGACCCGGACCGTGTACCGCACCTGGCGTTTCACCCGGGCCGACAGGGCGGCGCTGCGCAGCGTCCGCGCCTCGGTCACCGCCCGGCCGCTGTGCCGGCTGCGCTCGGAGTGGAAGGTGCCGCCGGCCCCGAAATGACCGCCGAGGTAGTTGATCCCGTCCAGCGTGCCGTACACCTTCGCGCTGGGGTTGAACCCCGGTGACGCGGTCCGGTGACTGCCCGAGCTGTGTCCGCCGGTGGCCGCGAGCTGGTTGTCGTCCTTGACACCGGGGCTGCCCTCGGCCGCCCCCTTCTCCGTGTGCGCCGTCGCGTCGGCTTCCTGCTGGGGCGTCAGGCCGCTGCCGGTCCCCTTCGGCAGCCCCGGGTTGGGGAAGAGCGCCGGGTGCGGCGTGTCCTGGGGTCCCGGGCCGATCGCGACGGTGACGTCGAAGACGCGCTTCTTCTTCCCCGCCAGGGCGAAGGTCCGGCCGCGGCCGAAGAACGTGTCCGGCTCGCTGCGCAGCCGCGCCGCGACCACCGACGCGTCGATGTCCTGACGGTTGCTCGGCGCGCCCCGCAGATCCGTGCCCTGGATCACCCGGACGACCGCGTTGAGGTCCTCCTCGGGGAGCGCGAAGACCGTGGAGTGCCCGGACGAGGTCAGGTCCATCAGGTAGGGCGGCAGCGTCACGGGCGGGTAATCCGCGCTCGGGGCCGCGACGGGACCGGGGTCGGGGTCGGCCACCGGGTCCCTGGGGGCGACCCCCAGGTAATGGCCGGCGAGCGCGTCGACCGGGTCCCGGGCCGGCGGGGCCGTCTCGGTGCCCGTGGTCCGCTCGGGCGGCAGCTCCGTCATCTCGTGGGACTCGCCGCTCGGCCGCCGGCCGTCCATCAGCCGGCTCACCGCCGCGTTCCCGGCCAGCCGCTGGATGTCCAGCATCCGCCGCGAACCCAGCGCCGCCCGGGAGCCGGTGGCTGCCGCCACGGCCGTGGCCGACGCCGCCCGGGAACCGGAGGCCGCCGCCACGGCCGTGGCCGACGAGCCGCGGGCGCCGCCCGCCGGCACCGCCGTCACCGGCGCCCGCTCCCCGCCCGTACCCGCACCGTCTCTGTCCCGCGCTGCGCCCAACCCCACGCCTCCTGACCGACGGGACCGGCCGTGACCGGTACCGTCACCGTCCTCGCCGCCGCGGCGCCGTCCCCGGTGCGGCGGGGCGACGGGCTCTCGACAGCCAGGTGACATCCTGGCGAACTGACACTCAACACACGATGTTGAAGCAGAAACGGGGGGTGACCACCAGGGAAAGACGGGGATTCTGCCCCAATGGGCACGAGCGGGGGCAAGGAGAATGCCCCCGGTCCGGCACCGGAGGCCGTTTCGACGGGGGCAACGCGCGCGTGAGGCTGAGGGGCGTCCTGTCTCGTACCCCGAGGAGAGCAGAGCATGCCGTCCTACCTGTCGCCCGGCGTCTACGTCGAGGAGGTGGCCAGCGGCTCGCGCCCGATCGAGGGAGTGGGCACCTCGGTGGCGGCCTTCGTCGGGCTCGCGCCCACCGGGCCACTCAACGAGCCGACGCTGGTGACCAACTGGACGCAGTACGTCGCGTCCTTCGGTGACTTCACCGACGGGTACTACCTGGCGCACTCCGTCTACGGCTTCTTCAACAACGGCGGTTCGGCCGCGTACGTCGTCCGGGTCGGCGGCTCCGCCGACGGCACCGGCGCGAACGGCGCGTCCGCCTCCCCCGCCGCCGTGAACGGCGCCGCCGCCCCGGCCGCGCTGCCCGCCGCCGAGCCCAAGCAGCTCGGCACGTTCGCCGTCACCGCGAACACCGCCGGCCAGCACGGCCCGCTCACCGTCGAGGTCGCCGACCCCGAGGGCGAGGGCCCCGCCGAGCGCTTCAAGCTGATCGTCAAGGACGGCGAGAAGCCGGTCGAGTCCTTCGACGTGAGCGCCAAGAAGGGCAACCGCTCCTACGTCGTCACCCAGGTGAAGGAGCGCTCCAAGCTCATCACCGTCACCGAGGCCGCGCCGGCCGCGCAGCTGGCCCGGCCGGAGAACCAGACGGTGACCCTGGCCGCGCCGCCCGCCCCGGCCGCCCCGCTGGAGAAGGTCCCGGACGAGATCGCCCAGCCGGGCCCCGCCCAGTACCTCGGCGACAGCTCGGACCGCACCGGCTTCGGCGGCCTGGAGGCGATCGACGAGATCTCCATGGTCGCGGTCCCCGACCTGATGTCCGCCTACCAGAACGGCGCCATCGACCTGGAGGCCGTCAAGGCCGTCCAGCTCGGCATGATCGCGCACGCCGAGCTGATGGGCGACCGGGTCGCCATCATCGACCCGCCACCCGGGCTGAACGCCCGCCAGATCCGCGTCTGGCGCCAGGAGACGGCCGGCTACGACTCCAAGTACGCCGCCCTGTACTACCCCTGGATCAAGACCTTCGACCCGGCCACCGGCCAGGCCCGCATCGTCCCGCCGAGCGGTCACATGGCGGGCATCTGGGCCCGCAACGACTTCGAGCGCGGCGTGCACAAGGCCCCCGCCAACGAGGTCATCCGCGGCGCCATCGACCTGGAGCTCCAGATCACCCGCGGGGAGCAGGACCTGCTCAACCCGATCGGTGTCAACTGCATCCGGTCCTTCCCGGGCCGCGGCATCCGCGTCTGGGGTGCCCGCACCCTCTCCTCCGACCCGGCCTGGCGCTACCTGAACATCCGCCGGTACTTCAACTACCTGGAGGAGTCGATCCTGATCGGCACCCAGTGGGTGGTGTTCGAGCCCAACGACCACAACCTCTGGGCCCGTATCCGGCGCAACGTCTCGGCGTTCCTCGTCAACGAGTGGCGCAACGGCGCCCTGTTCGGCCAGAGCCCCGAGCAGGCCTTCTACGTCAAGTGCAACGAGGAGACCAACCCGCCGGAGTCCGTCGACCTCGGCCGGGTCATCTGCGAGATCGGCATCTCGCCGGTCAAGCCGGCCGAGTTCGTGATCTTCCGGCTGGCCCAGTTCTCCAGCGGCAGCGGCGAGCTGGAGGAGTAGGCGGACCGCCTCTCCTGGCTCCTTCCTCCCTCACCTTTTTCTAGAAGGACAGCGAACTCATGGCTCTCCCCAAGGCAGAAGACGTCCTCGTAGCACCGAATTTCGGTCTCCAGATCGACGGTGTGATGGTCGAGTACCTCAACTCGGTCAGCGGTCTCCAGGTCGAGCAGGACGTCATCAAGTACCAGCAGAACGCGGGCACCACCGGCCGCAACAACGTCACCCTGATGCCGGGTGTGGCCAAGGACGGTTCGGTCCAGGTGGAGCGCGGCGCCAGCCAGTCGCCGGCGTTCACCACCTGGATCAACGACTCCCTGAACGGCCAGATGGCCACCGCCCGCAAGAACGCCACGATCATCCTCATGGACTACGAGGACAGCCCGGTCAAGCGCTGGAACCTGCGCAACGCCTGGTGCAGCAAGATCGTGATGGGCACGCTGAAGGCGGGTGACACCAATCCGCTCACCGAGACCGTGACCATCGTGTTCGAAGAACTGGTCGTCGAGTAATGCGTCGTTCGGCTGTCGGTGCGCCCAGTGCGAGGGTTGCCGAGGCGCCCGCGGCCGACCGGTCGGCGGCGGCGGGAGCGGAGATCACCTCTCCGGCGCCCGCCGCCGCCCCGCCGGCGGACGTGGCCCCGCGGCAGACACTGCGCACCGAGTTCCCCTTCGAACTGCCCCGCGGCTACGTGGACGACAGCGGCACGGTGCACCGCGAGGGTGTGATGCGGCTGTCGACGGCACGGGACGAACTCGTGCCGCTGCGCGACGTCCGGGTCCGGGAGAACCCGGCGTACCTGTCGGTCGTCCTGCTCGGCCGGGTCATCACCCAGCTGGGCACGCTGCCGTCGGTGCACGACGGGATCGTGGAGAGCATGTTCGCCTCCGACCTGGCGTTCCTCCAGGACTTCTACCGCCAGATCAACGCCGAGGGCCACACCCGGGCGGCGGTGGAGTGCCCGCACTGCTCCGAGCCCTTCGAGGTGGAACTCGGCGGGAGCCGCCTGGGGGAATCGTGACGTACGCGACCGACCGGCTGCACGAGGAGATCGCGTACGTCGCCTACCACTTCCACTGGAACCTGGAGGCGATCCTGGACCTGGAGCACCATGACCGCCGCCAGTACACGGAGCAGATCGCGTCGTTCGTGACGCGGGCCGAGTCGGAGGACTGACCTGTGGGGTTCCTGGACCGTCTGCGCGGCCGGGGCGGCCGCCCCGGCGAGGTGACCGGACCGGCGGCGGTGCCTTCGCCGGCCCCGGCGTCGTCTTCGCCTGTGGAGCCGACGCCGGCTGCGGCGCCGGCTCCACCGCTGCGGGTGGCCGGGTGGTCGGGGCTGCCGCCGATCCAGCGGTCCGCGGCCGGCTCCTCCGGGGTCGCCGACCGGGGCTTCGGCGGCCGGCTGCCGACCTGGCAGAACCCGTCGTTCAGCAGGAACGCGTCCCTCGGTGTCCTGGACACCTCTCCGGAGCGGCTGCTGCCGTCGCCGTCCGCCGCCGCGCCCACCGCCGCCGCCGGGCCGGTGACCGGTCTGGAGCGGCCCGCGCGGCCGCTGCCCCGGGCCGCCACGCCCGGTACGGAGGTGCAGCGCGCGCCGGTGGTGCCGCTGCGGGCCGTCCCGGCGGACCCGTTCGACGCGCCGGGGCCCGCCGCGCAGGGGACGCCGGGGCCGTCGTCCGGCTCCGGGCCCGCCGTGCAGCGGGCGGCCGCGCCCGCCATGCCCTCCGTCGCGGTGTCGCACGTACCGCCGCCCGCGCCGGCCCCGGAACCGCCGCGCGGTATCCGGGTGACGACCGCGCCGACGGCGCCGCCCCGGGCACTGCCCCTGGTCACGGCGCCGGCCACCGCGCCGGCCGTACAGCGCAGGTCCTTGCCCACGGCGCGCCGGGAGTCCGCGCCACAGGGCGGGGCCGCTCCGGCCACCGCGGCGCCGCCGCCGCCGGACCGGGGCAACGGAAGCGATGGCGGCAGGGGGGACGGCGGTGGGGACGGCAGGGGAGGCGGAACATCCGCCTCCCCCGGTCCTGTTGTGTCCCGCACTTCCCCCGCGCCCGACGCCGCCCTGCCCATCCAGCGGGCGGTCTCCCGCGCCGCTGAGCCCGCCCCGGCCCCGGACCGTGCGCAGGGGCCCGCCGCCCTGCCCGTCACCCGTCCCGCCGGGCCCGGCGCCGCGCCGCCCCCTTCGGC
>NZ_JBQOUX010000039.1:0-64305 GCF_052216785.1 Streptomyces sp. JW3
CACCGTTGGCCGCCGAGACGGCGCGGCGTGCTGGCGAGGCGCGAGCGCGTCCCGTGATGCCGGGTGCCGGATGGCCGACCTCGGAGGCGTTGGGCCTGGGCCCCCGGCTTTCTGGGCCGCTCGCTCGCTTCTTCCCCGTGCTGGAGCGCCCTTGAGGCGGGTCGTGGAAGCACGACACTGACAAAGAAGCGAGTGGCCCCGACGGCCACTGTGAACCGGGTCACGGACCGGAGGCGGCAGGAATGCCGTGAGCGGAGGGACCGGTTGTGCGGAAGGCGCGTGTTGTATGCGCGTGCACTTATCGCCACCGCCCGGTGCCACCCCCCAAGGAGCCCCCGTGACCGACGTCGCCGCCCGAGCCGCCGAGATCCTCGCCCGCCCCACCGTCATCAACGGCCTGACCGTGCCCAACCGCATCGCGATGGCCCCGATGACCCGGATGTTCTCGCCGGGCGGCATCCCCGGGCAGGACGTGCGGTCGTACTACGCGCGCCGCGCCGCCGCCGGCGTCGGACTGATCGTCACGGAGGGGACCTACGTCGGGCACCCCTCCGCCGGGCTGAGCGACAGCGTGCCCCGGTTCCACGGCGAGGAGCAGCTCGCCGGCTGGGCGAAGGTCGCCGACGCGGTGCACGCGGGCGGCGGTACCATCGTGCCGCAGCTCTGGCACATCGGCACGGTCCGCGAGGAGGGACAGGCGCCCTACCCCGACGCCCCCTCCCACGGCCCCTCCGGCCTGCGCATCGGCGAGGACGAGCCGACCGCCACGGCGATGACCCAGCAGGACATCGACGACGTCGTCGCCGCGTTCGCCCAGGCCGCCGCCGACGCCGAACGCATCGGCTTCGACGGCGTCGAGATCCACGGCGCCCACGGCTACCTCGTCGACCAGTTCCTGTGGTCCGGCACCAACCGCCGCACCGACGCCTACGGCGGCGACCCGGTGGCCCGGACCAAGTTCGCCGCGGAGATCGTCGCGGCGGTGCGGGCGCGGGTGTCGGCCGACTTCCCGGTCATCTTCCGGTACTCGCAGTGGAAGCAGGACGCCTACGACGCCCGGCTCGCCGAGACCCCGCAGGAGCTGGAGGCGGTCCTCGCCCCGCTCGCCGCGGCCGGCGTCGACGCCTTCCACGCCTCCACCCGCCGCTACTGGCGGCCCGAGTTCGACGGCAGCGACCTCAACCTGGCCGGCTGGACCAAGAAGCTGACCGGCAAGCCCGTCATCACGGTCGGCTCGGTCGGCCTGGACGGCGAGTTCGGCCAGGCGTTCCTCGGCAAGGGCGCCGAACTGCGCGGCCTGGACGACCTGCTGGACCGCCTGGAGCGCGACGAGTTCGACCTCGTCGCCGTCGGCCGCGCCCTGCTCCAGGACCCGCACTGGGCCGAGAAGGTCCTCGCCGGCCGCTTCGCCGAACTGGCCCCGTACGACGCCGCGTCGCTGAAGACCCTCAGCTGAGCCGGCCGCGCCCGGCCGCGTAGGGTCCGTGAGATCACCAGCCGGCAACCAGCGAGGAGTGATCGATGACGGACATCCAGACCGGCGAGGCCGTGGTGCGCACCGCCGCCGGTGCGGTGCGCGGCCGCCGCGAGGACGGCCTCACCGTCTTCCGCGGCGTCCCGTTCGCCGCCCCGCCGGTCGGCGCGGCCCGGTTCGCCGCCCCGCGCCCGCCCGCGAAGTGGGACGGCACCCGGGACGCGTACGCCTTCGGCCCGCCGCCCCCGCAGGACCTGCTCGTGCCGGGTCAGCGGGGCCCCGGCTCCGGCGACGGCGACTGGCTGACCGCCAACGTCTGGACGCCCGACGCCGACCCGGCCGCCCGCCGCCCGGTGCTGGTGTGGATCTACGGCGGCGCCTACAAGCTCGGCCACGGCGGCAGCCCCGGCTACGACGCCCGGCACATAGCCACCGACGGCGACCTGGTCGTCGTCACCTTCAACTACCGGGTCGGCATGGAGGGCTTCGCCCGCATCGAGGGGGCGCCCGCCAACCGGGGACTGCTCGACCAGGTGGCCGCGCTGGAGTGGGTCCGGGAGAACATCGCCGGCTTCGGCGGCGACCCCGAACGGGTCACCGTCTTCGGGGAGTCGGCCGGTGCCGGTTCCATCGCCGCGCTGCTGGCCATGCCGAGTGCCGCCGGACTGTTCCGGCGGGCGATCGCGCAGAGCGTGCCGGGCACGTTCTTCTCCGACGAACTGGCCCGGGACATCGGTGCCGCCCTCGCCGCCGAGGCGGGCCGCCGCCCGACCGTCGCCGACCTCGCGGCGGTCGATCCGGACCGGCTGGTCGGCGCCGGGCAGACCCTGGCCGCCAAGATGCTCGGGTACACCGACCGGTGGGGGCAGGCCGCGCCGACGGTGACGCCGTACTCGCCGGTGGTGGACGGCGAGGTACTGCCCGTGCTGCCGTGGCAGGCGCTGGCCGCCGGGGCGGCGCGCGACGTGGACCTGGTCGTCGGGCACAACCGCGACGAGTTCCGGCTGTTCATCGCCCTGGCCGGACAGCTCGGGCAGATCGGCGCGGAACGGGCGGCGGCCGCGCTGCGGATGTACGCCCCCGGCGGCGCCACCGGAGCGGCCGCCTACCGGGCCGCCTTCCCGGCCGCGAGCGCCGGGGAACTGTATGAGAAGGTGCAGACGGACTGGCTGTTCGCCGTGCCGACGATGCGGCTGGCCGAGGCGCATCTCGCGGGCGGCGGCCGGGCGCACGCCTACGAGCTGACCTGGCCGGCCCCCGGCAGCGGCGGCGGCCTCGGCGCCTGCCATGCCCTCGACCTGCCGCTGCTCTTCGGCACCTTCCGGGCGGACCTGGGCGCCCTGCTGTTCGCCGGGACCGAACCCGACGCGACGGCGCTCGCCCTGTCCGCCCGGTTCCGCGCCTCCTGGACCGGGTTCGCCCGGACCGGCGACCCGGGCTGGCCGGCGTACGACACCGAGCGCCGGCTGGTGCAGGTCCTCGACGCCGAGCCCGCCGTCGTGCCCTACCCGGAGGAGAAGACCCACCGCCTGTGGGAGGGCCACGAGATCACCGCACTGCCGCTGCTCGGCTAGGGCATCGGCTCGATGTCCAGCCGGGCCGGCGTCCCCCACACCCGCAGCACCTCGTAGTCGGTGAACTCGTGGACCAGCCGGTAGGCCGGCGCCGGGCGGGGGCCCCGGCGCTCGGCCGCGAGATACAGCTCGGCCTCGCGGCGGTCGCGGCGCGGGGTGCCGCACAGCTGCCACGCCTGGCCGTTCCACGCCTCCGGGAGCCAGCGCTGCTGGGGCTGGGGGCGCTCGTCGCGCATCCCGTACCGGGACTGGACCGGCTCGGCGGGGCGGGGCCGGCCGGGGCCGCCGCCGTACTCGGCGCGGCGGGCGGAGCGGCGCCGGGTCTCGCACAGCAGGCACAGGTCGGGGGCGGCCTCGTCCACCGGCCCGTTCGGATGCTCCGGGCAGCGGGTGCTGGGCGCGGCGCTGCCCGCGCTCTCCTCCAGCAGGTCCAGGGCGCGGCGCAGATCGCCCCGCATCTCGTGCAGCTTGGCGTCGGGGGTGTCGGTGCTCAGGGCCTCGCCGTGCTCACCGAGGAGACGCAGGGCGCGGCCCAGGGCGGTCAGCTGGGCGTGGTTCATGTCCTTCAGAATCGCACACCGCACTGACAACGCCCGTCCCGCCGAGCCCGCCGAGCCCGCCGAAGAGACAGGTGGCCGCGAAGCCGACGACGTACCCGGTCAGCAGCCCGCCGCCGTACACCGCCGCCACCACCGCCAGTCCCCGGTCGCCGGCGAGCAGCGGGAACAGCGCCCAGCCGGACGGGCCGATGGCCGTCGCCCCGACCTCGGTGCCGAGCATCGCGAACAGTCCGACGAAGGCGCCGCCCGCAGCCCCGCCCACGCAGGCGGTCAGGAAGGGGCGGCCGAGCGGCAGGGAGACGCCGTAGATCAGGGGTTCGCCGACGCCGAGCAGTCCGGCGGGCAGTGCCGACCTGATCGTCGTGCGCAGCGAGGTGTCGTGGCGCAGCCGGACGTACACCGCGAGCGCCGCGCCGACCTGGCCGGCGCCCGCCATCGCCAGCAGCGGCAGCAGCACGGTGTGGCCCCGCTGCTCGATGAGGGTGGTGTGCAGCGGGATCAGCGCCTGGTGCAGACCCAGCATGACCAGGGGGAGGAAGAGGCCGCCGAGCAGCAGGCCGGCCGCCGCGCCGGTGGTCGTCAGCAGCCAGGTCGCCGCGGTGCCGACGGCGGACGCCACCTCGCCGGCCGCGTACATGAGGACGTACAGCGTGGCCAGGCCCGCGACCAGCACGGTCAGGGTCGGGGTGAGCAGTACGTCCAGGGTGCCGGGGAGCCGGGCGCGGCACCACTTCTCCACGTACGTGCCGAGCAGCGCCGCCGCCAGCGCGCCGAGCACGCCGCCCTGCCCGGGGACCAGCGGCGCGCCGAACGCGGTCACCTGCGCCACCCCCGGATAGACCACCACGGCGGCGACCGCGCCGCCCAGCACCGGCGTGCCGCCGAACTCGCGGGCCGTGTTGTGTCCGACGAACACCGCGATCAGCGCCATGAAGGCGGCGGACAGCGCGGTGAGCGCCGGGGTGAGGCCGGGCAGCAGCCGCAGGTTGCGCAGCAGCCCGGCGGCGCCCGCGAGCAGGCCGCAGCCGATCAGGGCCGGGATGAGCGGCACGAAGACGTTCGCGATCCGCCGCAGCCCGGCCTTCAGCGGGGTGGCGTTGCGCTCCTTGTGCCGCGCCTTCAGCTCGGCCCCGCGCCGGGCCAGCTCCCCGGCCGTGTCCCGCTCGCCCGGCAGCAGCGCCTCGAACGCCGCCGCCACCCGCCCGACCACCCCCGGGCCCAGCACCACCTGGTACGACGCCCCGTCCTCGACCACCCCGAGCACCCCGGGCAGCGCCCGCAGCTCGGCGTCCCGCACCCGCTCCCGGTCGGCCAGGGTCAGCCGCAGCCGGGTCACGCAGTACGCGACGGAGACGACGTTCTCGGCGCCGCCGACCAGCGGTAGCAGGGCGGCGGCGATGGCGTGGGGGTCACGGGGACCACGGGAATCACGGGGCTCGGGGTGCACCCTCCGAGCCTGCGGCTCACCCCCGCGTCGCGCCCAGCGCGGCACGCAGCCGGCCGCTGGAGTCCTCCAGAAGGCGGGCGGCCGTCGGGCCGTCCACCCCGGCCAGCAGAATCAGCACGGCCTGCTTGACCTCCCCGCCGGCGGCATCGAGCGCCCGCTCGATCTCCGCGTCCCCGGCCCCCGTCGCCAGCGCGACGATCCGCCGCGACCGGGCCCGCAGCTTCTCGTTCGAGGCCCGTACGTCGACCATCAGATTCCCGTACGTCTTGCCCAGCCGGACCATCGTGATCGTCGACACCATGTTGAGCACCAGC
Organism: Streptomyces sp. JW3; assembly: GCF_052216785.1. NCBI lineage: Bacteria > Bacillati > Actinomycetota > Actinomycetes > Kitasatosporales > Streptomycetaceae > Streptomyces > Streptomyces sp. JW3. Next base: position 5,370 of record NZ_JBQOUX010000039.1, read on the forward strand.
TTCTGTGCCGTGCCCGCCTTCAGCCGGGTCGAGCCGGTGATCAGCTCGGGTCCGGTGACGACCTCGATGCCGTGCTCGGCGGCGGCGGCCAGCGCGCTGCCCGCGTTGCAGGCCAGCCCTACGGTCAGCGCGCCGAGCGCCCGCGCGTGCTCGACGGCACCGACGGCGTACGGCGTCCGCCCGGAGGCCGACACCCCGACCACCGTGTCGTCGGGGGTGAGGGCGAGCGCGTCGAGATCCGCGCGGGCCAGCGTGGCGGAGTCCTCGGCTCCTTCGACGGAGTTCACCATCGCCTCCGGCCCGCCCGCGATCAGCCCGACCACCTGCCCCGGCGCCGTATTGAACGTCGGCGGACACTCGGACGCGTCCAGCACGCCGAGCCGCCCGGCCGTCCCGGCCCCGGCGTACACCAGCCGCCCACCCCGCCCCATCCGCCCGGCGATGGCGTCAATGGCGGTGGCGATCTCGGGCACCCGGGCCGCCACGGCGGCGGCCACCTGGGCATCCTCCCCGTTCATGAGCCGGGCGAGGTCGAGCGTGGGCAACTCGTCGATCTCGGCGAACTCCGGCCGGAAGGCTTCGGTGGACAGACCGTCGAGCTGGGACCGCAGGTCAGGTGTGGAGGTCATGGAGACTCGGCTCTTTTCGACTCAGGCGGAGGTGACGTACGTCAGGGGCGCGGGGAACTGCGCGACCAGCCACGACGAACCCGCAGCCGCCCACGCACGCTCAACCCCTACGATCTACCGCGCCGCCCCCCATGCCGATGAGCCAACGCCTCATACGACGCCGACAACGCCGGCCCCGCCAAGTCATACCTCCGCTGCGCCACCCCCACGAACAGACAGTCCACCACCAGCAACTGCCCCGTCCGGGAGGACATCGCCGCCGGCCGCAGCTCACTCTCCCGCGCCGTGGACGTCGTCAGCACATGGTCGGCGTACTGCGCCACCGCCCCGTCCGGCCGCCCGGTGACCGCCACCGTCGTCGCCCCCCGCTCGAACGCCACCCGCAACGGCTCGATCACGTCCCCCGTCGACCCGGACTGCGTGACCGCCACGGCGACGTCCCCGGCTCGCAGCTGCACCGCGTTCGTCACCGCCAGGTGCGGATCACTGTGGGCGTGCGCTATCAGCCCGATCCGCAGCAGCTTCTGCACCAGGTCCTGGGCGACCAGCCCGGACGCCCCGATCCCGTACACGTCGGTGCGCCGCGCCCCGGCGAGCGCGGTCACGGCCGCCGCGAGCTGCCCGGTGTCCAGTCCGGCCGCCGTGTCCGCGAGGGTCTGCTGCTCGTCGTAGGCGAGTTTGGCGACGACGTCGGCGAGCGGGTCGTCGACCGCGATGTCGGTGGTCAGGGCGGGCGCCCGCCCGGACTGCTGGTGCGCGGCGAGTCCGGCCAGCGCGAGCCGCAGGTCGCGGTAGCCGGGGTAGCCGAGCAGCCGGGCGGTGCGTACGACGGTCGCCTCGCTGGTGCCGGTCAGCTCGGCGAGGCCGGTCACGGTGAGCGCGGCGCAGCCCGCCGGGTCGTGCGCGACCGCCTCGGCGACCCGCTGCATGGAACGGGTCATGGACGGCGCCAGGGTGCGCACCTTGGCGGCGAGCGCGGCGGGCGGCGGCGGCGTGAAAGTTCCCGTCACTTTGTCGGGCACGTATGAAAGGTATTTTCATTCCGGGGCCGGGTCAACAGCGCGCACAATGGGGTCATGGACCCCATCAGCCCCCTGGAACAGGCGTTGCACGCCGCACGCGCCCTGGTCCTCGCCGATCTCGTCGCGGGCGAGGTCGCCGAGGCGGACGTCGTCTCGCTGGTCGAGGAGTCCGTCGCGCAGCGGCGGTGGTGGGTGGAGCAGTGGCCGGACGGGGCCCCGTTCGTGGCGGGGCTGGTCGCGCAGGACGTGCAGGACGCGCTGCTGGAGCGGTACGGCCGCTGGCCGCTGTGCCCGGTGTGCGCCGCCGGCGACCCGCACGCCCTGGAGGTGGCGCCGGAGCTGGGCGCCGACCCGCACTGGGTGTGCTCCGAGGCGGGCGTGAAGGTCGCCGCGGTGGGCTCGCTGGGCTCGGTCATCGGCGGCCCGGCCGCCCCGTGAGCGTCTACATCGACCCGCCGGCCTGGCCCGGCCACGGACGCCTGTGGTCGCACCTGGTCAGCGACGTCTCCTACGACGAACTGCACACCTTCGCGCGCCGCCTGGACGTGCCCCGCCGGGCCTTCGACCGCGACCACTACGACCTCCCCGCGCACCGCTACGCGGACGCGGTGCGGGCCGGCGCCCGGGAGGTGAGCAGCCGCGAGGTGGTGCGGCTGCTGCACGGCGCGGGGCTGCGCCGCCGCAAGGGCCGGGGTCAGCCCCGCAGTTCGTAGGCGACGTACTCGTCGTCGCGTGCGACCCGGGTGAAACCGGCCCGGCCCAGTACCGCCCGCGAGGCGTGGTTGTCCGGTTCGACGACGGCGAAGACGCGGCTGACCTCGGGCCGGGCCAGCGCCCGCGCCGACAGCGCGCGCAGCGCCTCGGTGGCGTAGCCGTGGCCGCGGGCGCCCTCGACGAGGTCGTAGCCGACCTCGACCCGGCCGTCCTCGTCCGGTACGCCGTGGAAGCCCATCGCGCCGACCGTCAGCCCGTCCGTGCGGCGCACCAGCGCGTACATCCCCCACTCGGGCCGGTGCACGCCCCCTTCGTACGCCTTCACCACCAGGCCGGCGCCCTCGCGGGTGCCGTCGATCGGCCCGCCCTCGAGCCAGCGGAAGCCGCCGTCGCCGCCGAGGGCGAGGTCGCTGGCGGCGGCGGGGGTGATGCCCTCCAGGGTGAGCCGTTCGGCGTGCACCACGAGGTTGTTGCACCACTTCCAGCCGTCCACCGGCGGCCGGCCCGGCAGTTCGCCCCGCCCGGTGGCCCACAGCAGCGTCCGCCAGGCGTCGGCGGCGGGCCGCACATGCGGGAAGATCCGGGTCAGGACGTACCCGCACAGCTCGGCGGACGGCTCGTACGCCACCCCGAGCCCGGCGGCCATGTCGTGGGTGTGCAGCAGGACTTCGGCGACTCCCATGGCGGCGAAGCCGTCCCGGTCGGCGTCCCGGAAGGGGTACGGGTGGAAGGCGCGGACCTCGCGGGGGGTGCTGCGGACGGTGGCGGCGAGCAGCGCGCCGGTGGTCCGGACCACCTGGAGCACGCCCTCGTTGCCGGTGCCCTCGTCCAGGGCGAGCTCGAAGGGGACGTACGCCTCGGTGGCCCGCCCGGCCAACTGCCCGGCGTAGGCGAGCAGATCGCTCGCGACATGCGTCGCCGTCTCCCGGCAGCTCCACTCCAGCCGCCCGGCCCGCACCGCCGCCCAGTCCCGGTCCACCGCCGTCCGCAGCGCCGCCACGGCGCCCGCGACGGCCGCCTCCACCTGTTCCGCGCCGAGTTCGCCCGTGTTCCGCATGGCGGGCAGGCTACGGGGCCGGGGAGCCGCCCGGCGACGGCATTTCCGGATCGGTCAGCTCGGTCAGCCCGGCTGGCCCGGTCAGCTCGGCCAGTTCGCCGGTGAGGTTGTGCCGGGCGGCCGCCGCCCACTCCCGCTGCCCGTGCGGGGTGCGGAACAGCCGGGGCAGGCCGAGGAGTTGGCGCAGGACGGCGGCCCGGCCGGTGCGGAAGGCGTGGTCCGGCACGAAGTGGTACTCCCGGCGGACGGCCGCGGTGTAGGCGGCGTACCCGGCGGGCGGCGCGGCGAGGATCGCCAGGTCGGCGTCGCACAGCACCTGCCCGTCGCGGTCGTCGTCGGCCGGGTCGTGCGTGACGGTGAGCCGGACCAGCCGGGCCACCTCGGCGGTCTTCGCATCCGGCAGACCGGCCTCGCGCAGTGCCCGCTCGGCGAGCCGCGCCGACCGCTCCTCGTTCTCGGACCGCTCCGGCCGGTACACGGCGTCGTGGAACCACGCGGCGAGGCGGACGACGTCCGGGTCGGCGGCGTACTCCGCCAGTACGTCGACGTGGTCCAGGACGGCGGTCAGGTGCGCGACCGTGTGGTAGTGCCGCTGCGGTTCCTGCCAGCGGGCCAGCAGGTCGGCGGCGTACGGCGCGGCGTCGGGCCCGGCGGCGTCCGCGCCCCGGGCCCCGGACAGGGCGCGGGCGAAACGGACGCGGAGGGCACGGAGGGCACGGAGGGCATCGATATCGGCATCGGCATCGGCCATGCCGCCATTCTCCCGCGACCGGGCCCCGGCCCTCTAGCGTGGCCCGCATGACGACACCTGCCGATGTGCACGACGTACGCGACCCCGAACTGCCGGGCCGGCTGCTGGCCGCCGAGCGGGACGCGCTGGTGCCGCTGCTGCGGTCCCGCGCCGAGGCGGACTACGCGCTGCCGGTGCCGGCCTGTCCCGGCTGGACCGTCCGGGACGTGCTGGCGCACTGCTCCGCCGCGCTGGCCCGGGTGGTGGAGAACCGTTTCGAGGAGGGCGTCTTCTCGCCCGAGTCCAACGACCGGGACATCGCCGAGCGGGCCGACTGGAGCAACGAGCGGATCGTGGCCGAACTGGAGCGCGGCATGACGGAGGCCGGGCCGGTGATCGCGCGGGCGGGCGGCGCGCTGGACCGGCTCGCGCTCGGGGAGTGGGTGCACGCGGGCGATGTGCGGGTCGCGCTCGGGGTGCCGGAGGCGTACGCCGGGCGCGTACTGCCGGAGGCGCTGGCGCTGCTGGCCTCGGTCACCGCCGGGCTCGGCCATGTCCCGCTCCACGCCGACCTGGACGACGTGGACGAGCCGCTGAAGCTGGGGGAGGTGAGCGGCGCGCGTCCGCCGGGCCGGTTCATCGGCGCCGCCGCCACCCTCGTACGGCTCTACGCGGGGCGGCCGGTGGACGGCGCGGCCTATGAACTGGCCGGGGTTCAGGAGCGGGAACTGGACATCTTCGGGTGAGGTGATCGGCGTAGCCCCAGGGTGCGGAGGCGCAGGACGCTAGTCTGTGATTGGACTAGACCTGTAGCCGCCGATGAATGGGGCCCTATGAGCAAGCGTGCAGTCCTGGAGGTGATCGCGCTCGACGTCGAGGACGCGGTCGCCGCCCGGGCCGGAGGCGCGGACCGCCTCGAACTGGTCACCGACATGGCGGCCGACGGACTCACCCCGTCGGTCGCCACCGTCACCGCGATCCGCGCCGCCGTCGACATCGACGTACGGGTGATGCTGCGGCTCGCGGACGGGTTCGCGGCCGGGGACGTCCAGGGGCTGGTGCGGGTCGCGGGGGAGCTGCGGGAGGCGGGCGCCGACCAGTTCGTGCTGGGGTTCCTCGACCCGGACGGGGACGTGGACCTGGCGGCGGTGGAGCGGCTGGCGGCGGTCCTCGACGGGTGCCGGTGGACGTTCCACCGCGCCATCGACCGGGCCGCCGACCGGGGCGCGCTGCGCAAGCGGCTCGCGGACTTTCCCGGCCTGGACACGTATCTGACGGCCGGGGCGGCGGGCGGGGTCGACGCGGGTCTGGACGTGCTGGTCGCCGAGGGGCGGCGGCAGGGGGAGCCGGGGTACGAGCAGCAGTTGCTGGTCGGCGGCGGACTGCGGCTGGAGCATGTGCCGACGCTGCTGGCCGCGGGGATCGACGGGTTCCACATCGGCGGGGCGGCGCGGCCCGCCGGGTGGGGCGGGCCGGTTTCGGCGGAGGCGGTCGCGCAGTGGCGGGCGGTGTTGGGCACGTAATCCGCAGGCCGCCAGAGGCGGCACGGGTGGGCGATGGGGGTCCCCCGCTCGAGCGCAGCCAAGAGTGGGGGGAGGCACCCCGTAGGCGCCGGGCCGCGCCCCCCACCCGGCGCTACGCGCTCAACTGCTCCGGCAACGGAGCCGCGTGCGTCACGATCAACCCCGACACCGCCCGCGTCAGGCACACGTACAGCCGCCGCAGCCCGGTCCGCTCGTCCGGCTCCCCGGCCACCACCGCACCCGGCTCGTCCAGGACCACGTGGTCGTACTCCAGACCCTTGGCCAGCGAGGCGGGAACGAGGGTCAGCCGGACCCCCGCCGTGGTCTCCGCACCCGGCGCGAGATGGCCGATCCCCGCCGCCGCCAGCCCCCGCGCCAGCTCCGGCACCCGGGCGTCCGCGCAGATCAGGCCGACCGACCCCGCCCGCTCCAGCAGCTCACCGCAGGCCGCGACCGGGTCTCCGGCGTCCCGGATCTCGAAGAAGCCGGGGTTCTCCCGGATGGACGCCACCGGCGTCAGCCCCGGCGCGATGTACGGCAGCAGCCGCGACGCGTACCCGATCACGTCCGTCGGTACCCGGAAGCCGGCCGTCAGCTCCTCGACCACCGCGCCCTCCTTGCCCAGGTGGGCCAGCGCCTCCTGCCAGCTGCGGGTGGCCCACGGCGTGGTGCCCTGCGCCAGGTCGCCGAGGACGGTCGCGGAGCCGGTGGTGCAGCGCCGCCCCACCGCCCGGTACTGCATGGGGGAGAGGTCCTGCGCCTCGTCCAGCACCACATGCCCCAGCGAGTGGGTCCGCTCGATGAGGTCGACCGCCTCGTCGATCAGCACCGCGTCCGCCGCCGACCACTTGGCCGTCTTCACCGACCGGTACGGCTTCGCCCACAGCACCGCCTTCTGCTCCTCCGCGTCGAGCAGCCCCTCGGCGTGCGCGGCGAGGAACTCCGGCTCCGACAGCAGCCGCAGTACGAGCTTGGCCGGGTCGACGGCCGGCCACACCGCCTTCACGCACGCCTTGACCGCCGCGCTGCGCGCCACCGCGTTCTGCACCCGGTCGTCCGGCGCCTCACCGGCCCGTTCCATCTGCACCAGCACGGCGTGCGCGATCCGCTGCGGCAGCGCCTCGCGGGCCGCGCCGTACCGGATGTCCCGGTCCAGCAGCTCCCGTACCAGCTCCGCCACCTCGTACGCGGCCACCCGCCAGCGCCGCGAGCCGCGCACCACCATGACCGGCTCGACGGGCATCGAGACGTGCGAGTACAGCGCCCGGCGCAGCACCTGGGCCATCCGCGCGTCGCCCTTGACCACCGCCGTCGCCGCCTCGTCGGTGCCGCGCGCCTCGACGTGCGCCACCAGGTCGGCCACGGTCGCCTGCCGCACGGTCAGCTCGCCGAGCGCGGGCAGCACCTGCTCGATGTAGTGCAGGAAGGACTTGTTCGGCCCGATCACGAGGGTGCCGGTGCGGGCGAGCCGCTCGCGGTGCGCGTACAGCAGGTACGCCACCCGGTGCAGGCCGACGGCGGTCTTGCCGGTGCCGGGCCCGCCCTGCACGCACACCGAACCGGACAGTCCGGCGCGCACGATCTCGTCCTGCTCCGGCTGGATGGTGGCGACGATGTCCCGCATCGGACCGACGCGCGGCCGTTCGATCTCCCGCTGGAGCAGCTTGCTGGTGGCCTCGGTCTGAGCCGGGTCGTCCAGCCGCTCGTCCTCGTACGCGGTGATCTCCCCGCCGGTGTAACCGAACCGGCGGCGCAGTCCGACGTCCTTCGGGTCCTTCTTGGACGCCTGGTAGAACGCCTGCGACACCGGCGCCCGCCAGTCGATGACCATCGGGTCGCCGTCCGCGTCGTGCACGTGCCGCCGCCCGATGTAGAAGCGCTCCCCTTCCGCCCCCTCCGCCTGCTCGGCGCCCGGCGCGCGCAGATAGTCGAGCCGGCCGAAGAACAGCGGGGTGTCGCTGAGGTCGGCCAGGGCCTTGACGCGGTCCTCGATCTGCCGTTCCAGGACGGCGGCGTTGACCCAGTTCGCGGTGACGTCGCTGATGTCGAGGGACTCGACGTCGGCCCGCATGGCGCGCAGCGCGGCACGGGACGCGGCGAGGTGGGCGCGCTCTCGGGACAAGGGGTCGGACAGGGGGTCGTCGTCGACGGGCGTGGACAAGGGGGTGCCTCCGGCGGTGCTGTGGGTGGCGACTGCGGATGCCGTCCGGTTTCCGTCCGGACGGCGGCGCTCCACTGCGTGAGGGAGGCGGGCAAGAGCGGAGATTCTAGGGCGGCGCGGCCGACCCGCGCCAATCCTTTTCCGCGCCCCCGCGCCCCCGCGCCCCCGCGCCCCCGCGCCCCCGCGCCCCCCGCGCGACCCTTGAGGGGCCGGGTCCTCCCTGAGGCGTACGCGGCAGCCGGCGGGTGGGCCGCGAGACGGAGGCGGCCGGAGCGGGGAACGGGCCCGGAGACCGATGCCGGCCAGGGGGCCGGCGTCGCACCCTGGACACATGAGCGCAGCAACCGTCTCCCCCACGACGACCGCCCCGGCACCGGGCCGCACGTCCGCTGCCCGGCACCCGACCGCCGCCGTCCACCGCCTGACCTACGCCCTCCGCGCCGTCCGGATCTTCACGGGCGCCGCCTTCGACGTGGCGATCCTCGGCCGGTACGAGGACGAGGCGGCGGGGGTGCGGCGCAGGCGGTGAGCGTCAGGCGATGAGTGCCGGGCGGTGAGCGTCAGGCATCCCCCGCCAGCAACTCGTCCGCGTCCATGATCCGGTACGTGTACCCCTGCTCCGCCAGGAACCGCTGCCGGTGCGCGGCGAAGTCCTGGTCGAGGGTGTCGCGGGCGACCACCGAGTAGAAGTGGGCCTGGTGGCCGTCGGCCTTCGGGCGCAGTACCCGGCCCAGCCGCTGCGCCTCCTCCTGCCGCGACCCGAAGGTCCCCGACACCTGCACGGCCACCGTCGCCTCCGGCAGGTCGATGGAGAAGTTCGCGACCTTCGACACCACCAGCACGTTGATCTCGCCCTGCCGGAACGCCTCGAACAGCTTCTCCCGCTGCGCGTTGGACGTCTCGCCCTTGATGACCGGCGCGCCCAGGTGTTCGCCCAGCTCGTCGAGCTGGTCGATGTACTGACCGATGACCAGGATCTGCTGCCCGGCGAACCGCCGCACGATCGCCTCGGTCACCTTCCGCTTGGTCGCGGTCGTCGCGCAGAACCGGTACTTCTCCTCCGCCTCGGCCGTGGCGTACGCCAGCCGCTCCGACTCGGTCAGATTGACCCGCACCTCCACGCAGTCGGCGGGCGCGATGTAACCCTGCGCCTCGATCTCCTTCCACGGCGCGTCGAACCGCTTCGGGCCGATGAGCGAGAAGACGTCGGACTCCCGGCCGTCCTCCCGCACCAGGGTCGCGGTCAGCCCCAGCCGGCGCCGGGCCTGGAGGTCGGCGGTGAACTTGAAGACCGGGGCCGGCAACAGGTGCACCTCGTCGTAGACGATCAGCCCCCAGTCCCGGGAGTCGAACAGCTCCAGGTGCGGGTAGACACCCTTCCGCCGGGTGGTCAGCACCTGGTACGTGGCGATGGTGACCGGCCGGATCTCCTTGCGGGTCCCGCTGTACTCGCCGATCTCGTCCTCGGTCAGCGAGGTCCGCTTCACCAGCTCGTGCTTCCACTGCCGGGCGGACACCGTGTTCGTGACGAGGATGAGGGTCGTGGACTTCGCCTGCGCCATCGAGCCTGCCCCGACCAGCGTCTTGCCCGCGCCGCAGGGCAGCACGACGACGCCGCTGCCGCCGTGCCAGAAGTTCTCCACCGCCTGCTTCTGGTACGGGCGCAGCGCCCAGCCGTCCTCGGCCAGCTCGATCGGGTGCGCCTCGCCGTCCACGTACCCGGCGAGGTCCTCGGCCGGCCAGCCCAGCTTCAGCAGCGTCTGCTTGATCTGCCCGCGCTCGGAGGGGTGCACGGCCACCGTGTCCGGGTCGATGCGGTTGCCGACCAGCGGCGCGACCCGCTTCGACTTCAGCACCTCCTCAAGGACCGGCCGGTCGGTGGTGGTCAGCACCAGACCGTGCGCCGGGTGCTTGGACAGGGTGAGCCGGCCGTAGCGGTCCATCGTCTCGGCGATGTCCACCAGCAGCGCGTGCGGCACCGGATAGCGGCTGTACTGCACCAGCGCGTCCACCACCTGCTCGGCGTCGTGCCCGGCGGCCCGCGCGTTCCACAGGCCCAGCGGCGTCACCCGGTAGGTGTGGATGTGCTCGGGGGCCCGCTCCAGCTCGGCGAACGGGGCGATGGCACGGCGGCAGTCGCCGGCCAGCTCGTGGTCGACTTCCAGGAGCAGCGTCTTGTCGGACTGGACGATCAGCGGACCATTCACGGGCGGCACCTTTCGCGCGCGTACGGCCGATGACGACGGGACGGCTCGGCCAAACGTCCAGTGTGCCTGATCGGACAGCCTGTCCTACTGGATGTTTTTTCATTCCAACGTGTGGTGTGAATGCACCTTTCCCCGGTCGGCCCCCGAAGATGAGCCACCGTGCCCCCTGTGCAGAACGCTCCGATGCCGACGCTCGGCTACGCCCTGTTCGCCACCCGCTGGTTGCAGGCTCCGCTGTATTTCGGCCTGGTGGCCGCGCAGGGCGTGTACGTCTACAAGTTCTTCAACGAGCTGTGGGTCTTACTCCTGCGCTGCGTGAGCGGACGGGCCAGCGAGACCTACGTCATGCTCGCCGTGCTCAAACTGGTCGACGTCGTCATGATCGCCAACCTGCTGATCATGGTCATCGTCGGCGGCTACGAGACCTTCGTCTCCCGCATCGGCCTCCAGGGCCACCGTGACCAGCCCGAATGGCTGTCGCACGTCAACTCCAACGTGCTCAAGGTGAAGCTGGCCACCGCCATCGTGGGCATCTCCTCCGTCCATCTGCTCCAGATGTTCGTGGACGTCCACCACACCTCCCGGCACGCGCTGCTGTGGGGCACGGTCATCCACATGGCGTTCATCGTCTCGGCGGCGATCCTGGCGTACATGTCCGGCCCGATGACCCGGCGGGCGGAACGCGGCCACCTCCCCGACCAGCAACCGCAGCAGCCGTCGCCGCAGCAGCAGCCGCAGCAGACCCCCGCCCCCGTCCCCTTCCCGGCCCAGCGGCAGGCCACGGAGCCGGTGGCGCCGGTGGCGCCCGTGCGCGAGACCGCCGGGGCGGAGGACCGGGTCCGGGACGCCGGTTTCCCGGGGCGCAAGCTGCTGGAGGACTTCGACGAGAGCCACCCCCTCGCCTTCGACCGGGAGACCGTGGCCCGGCTCGGCAAGCTCGACTTCGTCACCGCCCGGCGCAACGTGGTGTTCACCGGCCCGCCCGGCACCGGCAAGACCCATCTGGCGGTCGGCCTCGGGGTGCGGGCCTGCCAGGCCGGGCACCGGGTGCTGTTCGCGACCGCCGCCGAGTGGGCCGCCCGGCTCGACGCGGCCCGCGCGGCCGGCCGGCTCACCGAGGAACTGACCGCCCTCGACGCCTACCCGCTGCTGATCGTCGACGAGGTCGGCTACACCCCCTTCGACCCGGCGGCCACGGCCCTCCTCTTCCGGCTCGTCGCCCACCGCTACGAACGCGGCTCGCTGATCGTCACCGGGGACCGGCCGCCCGCCCACTGGGACGAGGTCTTCGGCGGCCCGTCCGTCCCCGCGATGGTGGACCGGCTCGCCCACCACGCCGAGCTGGTCCGCATCGAGGGCGACAGCTACCGCACCCGCCGGGCTACCGGAGTCTGGGCAGACTGACGTTGTTGAGCAGCGGTCCCTCCACGGAGATCAGCTCCCCGTTGGCCCGGGTCTCCGCACCCGTGCCCGGCAGCGGACGGGGCAGCGCGGTGGACCGGGGGACGAGCGCGGCGATCACCAGCGCGGCGGCGATGACCAGGGCGCTGAGGGAGACGGCGACGACGGAACGTACGGAGACGGAGGGGTCTGAATCCAGCACGAGGAGGGGCCTTTCGCGGCGGATCGGGCCGGCCCCGGGAGGGGGACCGGCCCGAGGGAGGGACGGGCCGGATCAGAAGGTGACGCCGCCACCGAGGTCGATACCGACCGCGGCGGCCTCGGCGACGAATCCGGTGAGCAGCGCGGCGGTGGTGGTCAGGACGGCGGCGACACGACGAACGGCACGCATCGGGAACTTCCTTTCGTTCGGGTTCGGGACACCCGGTGGCTGCCCGAGCCGGGACGACCCGATGCGGTTTATGAAGAAAGCTCCCTCCGGGGTGGGAAACCCCCGGCGTGGCGGGCATGAACCGCCGCGTACACCCGAAAGTGCGGGCCTGCGCGGGCCGCGCCGGCCGGCGGCGTAACCCGGACGGTCACCCCGCGTCGTCGGCGAGCTCCGCGACCCCCGTGATCCGGTGCAGCGCGAAGGTGCGGACCTCGTCCGCGGTGTGGTCGTACGCCGTCACGAACCCGCCCTCCACCCGCACCGGGGCGATCACCCGCTGACTGGCGGCGCCCTCCGCGTTGACGTAGCCGATCCACAGCGAGTCGCCGGTCAGCACCGCCGCCTGCACGGTGGCCAGCGTCTCGGCGGAACCGGTACGCGGCGGCTCCCCGCCGGTGGGCGCGGCGTCCGCGTCCGGCCGGCGCGGCGCGGTGGCGGCCAGGTCACCGGCCCGGATCGCCCGGATCGCGGCCGTCAGCAGCGCGTCGTCCGGCACCGGCGGCCCCTCCGGGACCGGCTCCGGCGCGGTGCGCGGCGCGGTGCGGCGGGCGTCCGCGCGGGCGATCAGCACATCGCCGCCGGCCGACTCGGCGGCCGGCGCGAACCCCATGCCGCGCAGCCCCTCGAGCAGCGCCGCCGGGTCGGCCCGCGCGGCCAGCACGGTCGGCGCGAGCCGCCGCAGCCCGAGGCCGGCCGCCCGCTTGTCGGCGAGGATCTCGTCCAGCGTCGCGTCGTCGTCGCAGCGGACGTACGCGGAGGCCGCGCCGACCCGCAGCCGCCCGTGCCGCCGGGCCACGTCGTCGATCAGGTACGTCAGCGGCTGCGGCACCGGCGTCCGCGAGTAGCGGGCCAGGAAGGTGTGCAGGTCGGCGGCGGTCTGCCCGGAGTCCAGGGCCCGGCGTACGGAACCGGGCGTGAACCGGTAGACGGTGGCCCCGCCCTTGGACTCGACGTCCGCCATCAGGTCAAGGAGCTCCGCCAGCGGCCGCCGCAGCGGCCCCGGCGCCACCGCCGTCAGATCGGCCTGGAGCAGTACGTGGTCCAGCGGCTCGGGCAGCAGCGGCGCGAGCACCCGGGCGGCGGCGGCCGTCGCGGCGGCCTGCTCGGCGGGCGCCAGTGGCTCGGGCGCGGGCGGCGTGTGGTGGTGCACGGGCAGCTTGGCACCCGGACCGGACGCGTCCCTGTGCCCGGACGCCTCCCCGTGCCCGTGCCCGGACGCGTGCCCGTGCCCGTTCCCGGACGCGTCCCCGTGCCCGTCCCCGGACGCGTGCCCGTGCCCGTTCCCGGACGCGTGCCCGTGCCCGGATGCCTCCCCTTGCCCGTCCCCGGACGCGTGCCCGTCCCCGTGCCCGTGCCCCGCATCCCGCGCGGGCGCCCCGAGCAGCGCCCGCCCCGGTGCCGAAAGCGCGCCCCGGCCGGTCACCCCGAGCAGTTCCGCCTCGGCCAGCGTCCACCGGGCCAGCCGGGCCCGCAGGTCCTCGGCCGCGGGCCGCTCCTCGCGCCGCGGCCCGCGCGGCGGACGCTCCCAGCGCAGCCGGGCCAGCACCGACTCGGCCTGGGGCGCGGCCCCCTCGGGCAACTGCGCCAGCAGCGCCAGCACCCGGTGCCGTACCTCCGGCGCCGCCGACCGGTCCAGCCCGGGACCCAGCGCCGACAGCGCGCGGTCCTTCGCGTCCCGGCCGCCGACCAGCCCGCTGGTCCGGGTGCCGAGCAGCCACGCCTGGGCCAGCCGCGCCCAGCGCTCGGCCGGCGGCGACTCCCGCCACTCGTCGTACGCCGGGGTCGCCGCGTACCGCTCGTCGGCCTCTCCGTCGGAGGCCAGCAGCCCGGCCGCGTAGGCCAGTTCGACCCAGAACGCGGCGACCGGCTCGGCGACGTCCAGGGCGACCGCGGTGCGCTTCAGGTCGCGCACGCTCAGCCCGCCCGCCCGCAGCACCGCCGGACCGCCCTCGTCCCAGTCCTTCAGCAGTTCCTCGACGACGGCCAGCGCCCCCTGCGCCTGCCCGGCGGCGGCGCCGTCCACAGCCTGTGGACGGTAGGTGGCGGCGGGAGTCACCGGCGGCGGCACCGGCGCGGGCGTCCGGTGCGCCCGCCCGGCCCGCAGACGCAGCGCCACCTCGCGGGGCAGCACGACCGTGCCCGGCGCGGTCGGCAGCAGCAGCCCCCGGTCCAGCAGCCAGCGCAGATGCGCCGCCGGATCATGGGTGACCTGCCCGTACGGCGGCCCCCACACCAGCCGGTCCAGCACCTGACGGGACTCCTCGGGCGCGCCGGCGAGCAGCGCGTCCAGCGCCGCCCGGTCAGTGAACAGCGCGGTCAGCGCGTCCACCGCGGACACCGGATCGTGCGTCGAGGGCAGCCCGGCGGCGGCCAGCACCTCCTGCACCCGCCCCGGCGACATGCCCGCCGTGGCCTCCCGCACCGTCGGCCCCAGACCGGTCGGCGACGGGTGCTGCGGCGAGGGCACCAGCAGCTCGCGCGCGGTGCGCACCAGCCGCAGCCGGTCGTCCCCGCCCCACACCAGCGCCTGCTCGCGCAGCACGCCGAGCGCCCGCGGCAGCGCGGCCACCACCTCCGGGTCCCGGCCGTCCCCGGCCATCAGCCCGGACAGCTCCTCGTACGTCGCCGGATCGCCCGCCACGGCCAGCGCCTCGGCCGTCTGGAGCGCGAACCGGTCCAGCCGCTCCAGCGCCCGCACCACCGAGGCCCGGGTGCCGGCCCGGGTGGCGAGCTGGGTGAGATCGGTGGGGACCGGCGTGACGAGGTCGGGACGGCTGCGCAGGAGGGCGGCCAGGGACCCGTCGTCCCTGCCGCGCAGCGCCTCCGCGAGGGACCGGGGTGGAGCGGGCTTCTCCTCGGTGCTCATCCGCCCCACGGTAGCGGGTCGCCCCCGGCCCACCCAGCCCTTCCCGGACGGCGGCAGGCGGTACCGTCGTCCGGCGGGGTACCAACAACGAGCCACCCCGGAGGGGTTCGTGGGCATCGAGAGCGACCAGGTCGTCTACGAGTATCTGAGCCGCGTCGGTGACGTGGCCCAGCAACAGCAGCTGCCGTCGGCCACTCGCATGCGTCTCGTCGCCGATCTGCGCAACGAGATCGACAAGCGCCGGTCCAAGACGGTCGTCGACTCCCCGGCCGCCGTCCGCCGCATCCTGGAACGGCTCGGCAGCCCCGACGAGGTGGTCGAGGCGGCCGGCGGCGACCCCCGGGCCGCGACCGCGACCTGGGAACCGCCGCCCTCGGTGCCCGTCCAGCCGGACGGCGGCCCGCAGCGCAAGGAGCGGGTGAAGGGCCTGCGCCGGGTGGTGCCGCGCCCCCGCCCCACCGATCCGCCCCCCGCCCCCGCCGAGCGCCCCACCCCGCCGCACCTGGCCCAGGCGCACGAACTGGGCGACGCCACCGTCCCGCGCCCCGACTGGTGGCGCACGGAGAGCGGCCCGTTCGGCGGCGGCGACCAGGTGCCCGGCTTCGTCGGCGGCATCGAGATCCCCGACCTGCTCAAGCCCCCGCCGCCGCCCGGGAAACCAGCACCGGAACCGGAGCGGGCCGCCGTCCCGGCGCCCACCGAGGAGACGGCGAAACCCCGCCGCTCCTGGTGGCCCCGCAAGCCCCTGCTCGCCCAGGGCCGCCCCAACCCCCTGCTCCTGCTGGCCGCCGCCCTGCTGCTCGTCGGCGCGTTCCTCGGCAACCTGCTGCCGCTCGCCCTCGGCTGGGTGCTGGCCTTCCTCTCCCGCCGCCTGACCCCGGCCCAGGCCAAGTGGGCGGTCCTGGGCCTGCCCGGCCTGACGGCGGCGGCCGGCCTCGGCTGGCTCTGGGGCCGCACGGAGGGCCGCTGGGGCGACCCGATCGCGGACGGCCACATGAACGAGGCCCTGACGCAGACGTGGCCGTGGGTATTGCGGGGCGCGGCCCTGGCCTCAGCCGCGTACCTGCTCTGGAAAGCCCGCAGAGTCGGCAACTGAACGACGTCGGAAGGGGGAGATACCTAGGGGCGCGGGGCTGTGTCGACATGCGGCTCCGCCGCGCGGGCGCGCCCAGCCCCACGCACCCGCACGCGACAATGGACCCCATGCCCACCACAACCACCGTCGGCTTCGACCTCGACATGACCCTCATCGACAGCCGCCCCGGCATCCACGCCTGCTACACCGAACTCTCAGCGAGAACCGGTACCCACGTGGACGCCGACCTCGCCGTGACCCGCCTCGGCCCACCCCTGGAACAGGAACTCGCCCACTGGTTCCCGGCCGAACAGCTCACCGCCACCGCCGACCTCTACCGCTCCCTCTACCCGCAGTACGCCATCGCCGCCACCCCCGCGCTGACCGGCGCCCGGGAAGCCGTCGCCGCCGTACGGCACTCCGGCGGCCGGGCGATCGTCGTCACCGCCAAGTACCAGCCCAACGCCACACTGCACCTGGACCACCTCGGCATAGCACCGGACGCGGTCATCGGCGACCTGTGGGCCGAGCAGAAGGCCGTCGCCCTGCGCGAGCACGGCGCGGAGATCTACGTGGGCGACCACCTCGGCGACATCCGCGGCGCCCGCGCCGCCGACGCGCACTCCGTCGCCGTGGCCACCGGCCCGTACACCGCCGACGAGTTGCGCGCGGCCGGCGCGGACACCGTCCTCGCCGACCTCACCGAGTTCCCGGCGTGGCTCGACTCCTACCTGGCGGCGGCCCGCGCCTGACGCCGCCCGGCGGCGATCGACCGCAGCACCCCCGCCCCGGCGATCAGGAAGCCGACCCCCATGAGCATGCTCAGCAAGAACATGTACGTGGGGAACGGCGTCGTGCCCAGAAACAGCGGGGCCACCGTGACCACCGTGGCCACGGTGCCGAGGAAGAAGACGATGGCGCCGGCACGGATCAGCCCGTCGCCGGGCGCGGCGGAATACGTTTGGGTTTGTTCACGCACTCGACCAGGGTAGTTCCCGACCCGAGGGAACGACCGGGGGACGTCTTGTCACCAGCCTGAAGACGAGAACAGACGTGCCTACTGGCAAAGTCAAGTCGGTTATCTAGGCACACAGACTCCGCTAGCCTCCCCTCATGACACCCGGTCTGCGCTACCTCGCCTGTCTCCGTCTCTCTGCCGACTCGGACGGCTCGACGTCCATCGAGTGGCAGCGTGGCGTGATCCGACACCACGTCAGCTCTCCACTCCTGTCCGGCGTCCTGGTGGGGGAGGCAGAGGACACCGACGTGTCCGGCTCCATGAGCCCCTTCAAGCGTCCCAAGCTGGGACGCTGGCTCACGTCCCGAGCCGATGAGTTCGACGTGATCGTTGCGGCCAAGATGGACCGGCTAACCCGTCGCTCAATGCACTTCAACGAACTGTTGGAGTGGGCACAGGAAAACGGCAAGTTCATCGTCTGCGTTGAAGAGGGGTTCGACCTCTCGACTCCCCAAGGCAAGATGATGGCTCGGATGACTGCCGTCTTTGCTGAGGCTGAGTGGGACACGATCCAGGCACGCATCCTCAACGGCGTACAGAGCCGTCTGGAGAACCGTTCATGGCTCACAGGTGCTCCGCCTACCGGCTACCGCATTAAATCCGTAGAAGGAGGCAAGAGGAAGGTTCTGGAGATTGACCAGGACTTCCACCCCTACGTAGAAGAGATCTTCACTCGTGTCCGTGAGGGTCAGTCCACACACCGGATTGCACGTGACTTCAACGGCCGTGGCGTACTCACATGGGGTGACCATCTCAGGAAGTTGAAGGGGCAGGAAACCAAGGGGACTCAATGGCAGTCCACCATCATCAATAAATTCATCCGCTCCTCTTGGGTTCCCGGTATCTACACGTACAAGGGTGAGGCTGTCTTGGATGATCAGGGAGAGCCGGTAATCCTTCCTGAGAAGCCATTGGCCACCATGGGCGAGTGGACGGAATTGGTAGACAGGATCAAACCCGCTCCCAAGCCTGTAGGGGCGGAAAGCCGTACCAGCACAAAGAGCCTGCTTGCTGGAATTGCCCGGTGCGGTAACTGTGGAGCGCCGGTTACCTCTCTCCTGAATACTGGTCACACCAGGAAAGATGGAACGAAGATTCCCGGTCGCAGGTATTACCGGTGCTCCAATAAGTTCAAGGGCGGCTCATGTACGGAAGGTGTCTATATCCGTGCTGATCTGCTGGATACGTGGGTTGACCAGGAGATTCGGGGGAGTGTAGGCACGTGGGACATGTACGAGCGTGCCGGTACGGGACCCTCTCAGGCAAGGGAACTCCAGGAAACCAGGGCACGCCTGGAGAACCTGGAAGCCAAATACATTGCAGGTGAGTACGACGGAGAGGGACAGGAAGAGTCGTACATGCGAATGCATAAGGGACTCTCCGCGAAGGTCGCTCTCCTGGCTAAGCAGGAAGAGGAAAGGGTTAACCCGGCTCTCAAGGCAACGGGTAAGAAGTACGGGGAAGTCTGGGAAGCGAAAGACCAGGAAGATCGTAGGGAATTCCTGCGGACTTGCCAAGTAAAGATCTGGGCTTGGGGTAAGGGAACGGATGAGAGCGAGAAGGGAATGGTAATGGATCTGGGAGATATTCAGGCCATGGCTAATGAACTCGCACTCACACGTCCTGGAGAGAACAGGATGACTCGGCTAGTAATTAGCCATAATGCGGAAGTTCATACGTGGAAGGCTTTGCCATTGGCCAAGCAGTAAGAGGTATAAAGAATAAGGTTCCGCCTAATTGGCGGAGTCTTATTCTTTTATGGCATTGTTTATGAATTCGACCCCCTACCATTAACGGTTGAATAACAGTTGAGGGTGCCCCGGTCTTTCGAGTGCGTAGGGCTTCCTAGGGGTTGGGCAGTAGCCGGAAGAGTCACAAAGAGGCTTACAGGGACACTCAGGGGCTTTCTGGAGGAGTATCTGTCACGTAGTTACCCTGTCCGACTTCCAGGCGTAGCCATCCGTCTGCGCGGAGCGCTACGACTGCTTTCTGTGTGGTCGCCTGTGCCGTCCCGTGCTCCGCTGCCAGTGCGACCGTCCCAGGGAATCGCTCGCCGGGTGCCCACTCTCCAGCGCGCAAGCGGCGACGCAGGTCGTCGGCAATCTGCGGCCAGAGGTTCCGGGAGCGGTCAAGATCAGGCATACGGCCAGCCTGTGTGCTATTGATCAGAAACTCATGGGGTTCTCGTCCAGGGTGTAACGGACGTGTGGGCCGCCGAAGTAGCCGCGGACGATGTGCGGCTGGCGTTGGCGTCTGCGGAAGAAGCGGCGGGTCTCGGCGGCGAGTTCGGCCTGGCCGCGGGCCCGGTGCTGCCGGGGCAGGCTGTGCTTGAGGTCGGTGTTGACCAGCTCGTCGGGGTCCAGCTCGGGCGAGTACGGCGGCAGGAAGTGCAGCTCGATGTCGTCAGGGTGGGCAGCGAGCAGTCGCGGACCTTCCTGGAGCGGTGGGCGGAGTGCCCGTCGACGACGAGGTGGACCTTGGTCTCGAAGTGGCCGGCGAGCCGGTCCAGGAAGCGGCACATCACCTCGGCGTCGAAGCTCTCGGTGAAGACCATGAAGTGCATCCGGCCCTTGGTGCTGATCGCCGACATCGCGTTCACCGAGAACCGGTTCCCGCTCCGCCGCACCACGGGTGTCCTGCCCCTCTCTGCCCAGGTGCGGCCGGTGACCTGGTCGGATCGAATGCCGACCTGGTCGGCGAAGAGGACCTCACCGCCCTCGGCCTTCGCCTTCGCGCGGATCTTCGGCCAAGTCTTCTCGTGCCAGCGTCGGACGGCCTCCGGGTCCTGCTCGACGGCCCGCTTGTCCGGGCGCTGGAAGGACAGGCCCCACCGCTTCAGGTACTTGCCCACTCCCGGTTCGGTCAGCCGCACCCGGTACAGCTTCGCGATCAGGTCACCGATCAGCCGCCGCGTCCACAACTGTCCGCTCAGCCCCACGTCGCAGGGTCGGTGGTCGAGGATCGCCTGCCGCACCGCGGCCTGCTCGGCCTCCCCGAGCACCTGGTGCACCCCGACCGGCTTGCCCCGCGGCTGCATGACCAGCGCCTCTCGTCCGCCGACCTGCCACTTCGCCCACCAGTTGTCGACCGCCTTCAGCGACACCCCGAACATCACCGCCACATCCTCACGGTCCCGGCCCGCCACCAACGCGGCCACCGCCCGCAGCCGCAGGGCCTCCTGCGCCGACGGCGACAGATGCCGCGCGTCCCCCACCAGATCGCTCACACCCCACCAACGACCCAGAACCCAAACCGTTTCGGATCAATAAGGCCAAGGGGGAGAGCATTACTGCCATTGCCAAGGCTCTTGGAGTCTCCCGCGCCACCCTCTACCGGCACATCGGCTAGTCCCTCACACTTCCCTCGCCTCTCTGAGCCTCTGCCGACACAGGTAGGGGCTCAGTCGTGTTGCCGGGCGTGATTAAGCCTGTGTGTCGCTGGGGAGAGCCCCGGTAGGCTGTCATGACGGCAGTTCAAAGGTGTCCGGCCAGTCCGGCAGCTATAGAGGGAGCGTGTGCTTTGCCGACTGGCAAGGTCAAGTGGTTCAACACCGAGAAGGGCTTCGGCTTTCTCTCCCGCGACGACGGCGGTGACGTCTTCGTCCATTCCTCGGTCCTCCCCGCCGGAGTCGAGGCCCTGAAGCCGGGCCAGCGCGTCGAGTTCGGTGTGGTCGCCGGCCAGCGCGGCGACCAGGCGCTGTCCCTGACGCTGCTCGACCCGGCCCCCTCCCTCGCGGCGGCCCAGCGCAAGAAGCCGGACGAACTCGCCTCGATCGTCCAGGACCTGACGACCGTGCTGGAGAACATCACGCCGATGCTGGAGCGGGGCCGCTACCCCGACAAGGCGGCCGGCGCGAAGATCGCCGGTCTGCTGCGCGCGGTCGCCGACCAGCTCGACGTGTAGGACCCGTCGACCCGTCAGGGAAAGGCGAGCGCGTCGGGGCCGAGGGCCGGTACCAGTCCCTCGGCCGCCGCCCGGGTCAGCAGCCCGCGGATCGCCGCGTAGCCGTCCTCGCCGAGGTCGGCGGTGAACTCGTTGACGTACAGCCCGATGTGCTGGTCGGCGACGGCCGGGTCCATCTCCTGGGCGTGCTCCATGACGTACGGGCGGGAGACCTCGGGGTCGTCCCAGGCGGCCCGGACGGAGGCGCGGATCGCGGCCGCGAGCCCGGTCAGCGCCTCGGCGCCGAGCGCGCGGCGGGCGATGATCGCGCCGAGCGGGATGGGCAGGCCGGTGGTGGCCTCCCAGTGCTCGCCCATGTCGGCGAGCTTGTGCAGGCCGTAGTTCTGGTACGTGAACCGGGCCTCGTGGATCACCAGTCCCGCGTCGACCTTCCCGTCCCGCACGGCCGGCATGATCTCGTGGAACGGCATGACGACGATCTCACCGACCCCGCCGGGCACGGTGTCCGCCGCCCAGAGCCGGAACAGCAGGTACGCCGTCGACTTCTCGCTCGGCACGGCGACGGTCCTGCCGCGCAGTCCCCCACTGCCGAAAGCGTGGGAGGTGCCCCCAGCCCCGGCCTCGCGGGTCAGCACCAGCGGCCCGCAGCCCCGGCCCAGCGCGCCGCCGCAGGGCAGCAGCGCCCACTCGTCGAGAACGTACGGCAGCACGGCGTACGACACCTTCAGTACGTCCAGCTCGCCGCGCTCGGCCATGCCGTTGGTGAGGTCGATGTCGGCGAAGGTCACGTCGAGGGCGGGGGCGCCGGGGATCCGGCCGTGTGCCAGGGCGTCGAAGACGAAGGTGTCGTTCGGGCAGGGGGAGTACGCGATCTGCAACGAGTCACTCATGGGGGTTCCAACTCTTCAGGGCGGGGGTGAGCTTCCCGAAGGCGTCCGTGAGGGCCGCGAGCGCGTCGCCGATCCGCCAGGCGGCGCGGTCGCGGGGGCCGACGGGGTTGGAGACCGCGCGCAGTTCCAGCACGGGCACCCCGTGCGCGGCGGCGGCCTCCGCGACGCCGAAGCCTTCCATGGCCTCGGCGAGGGCTCGGGGGTGGCGGGCGCGCAGCGCGTCCGCGCGGGTGGCGGTGCCGGTGACGGTGGAGCCGGTCAGCACGGTGCCGGGGCGGGCGCCGGTCGCCTCGGCCACCGCGTGGACCAGGGCGGGCGGCGGGCGGTGGGTGACCGTGCCGAAGCCCAGCTCGGTGACCGGGAGGAAGCCGTCGGCGGTGTCGGCGCCCAGGTCGGCGGCGGTGATCTCGTCGGCGACGACGAGCGAGCCGACGGGGGCGGCGGGCGCGAAGCCGCCGCCGATGCCGGCCGAGACGACCAGGCCGTAGGGGCGGCTGTCGAGGGCGGCGGCGGTCAGCGCGGAGGCGGTGCAGGCGGCGGCGAGGGCGGGGCCGACACCGGCCGCGAGCAGGTCCCAGTCGTCGGCCACGCGGTGCAGGCCGGCCCCGGGCAGCGGTGTCTCCCGGACCGGTCCGGGAAACGCCCGGGCCACCGCGTCCCGTTCGGCGGGGACCGCGGTGGCCACGAGGACCCGGACGGCAGGCGTGGTCAGTCGCCCTTCTTCAGCTCGAAGGCCCACACGCCGGTGAACGACGTGCCGCCCTCCTTGCCGTTGCCGGCCACGAGGGCGACCTTGGTGGAGTCGCCCTGCGCGCCGTACTGGGCGTTGAAGAACACGCTGCCCGGGACCGTGCGGTAGGTCTTCTTGCTGTCGTCGGTCAGCGGCTGACCGTTCATCAGGATCGTCCAGCGCTTGTCGGCGATGTCCGGGTCCACACCGAAGCGGACGGTCTCGTCCGGGTCGACCGTGATCGACTCGATGTCCTTGTCCTGGAGGCACTTGGTCAGGTCGGCGGTCTTCAGGGCGGCGTCGCCCTCGCCGCCACAGGTGGCCTCGGAACTGATCGAGTCGCTGCCGACGGTGATCGTCGACAGCGGCGTCGGCTTGTCGCAGGCCGACAGGACGAGCAGTCCGGCGGATACGGCGCCGGCGGCGGCGACGGCACGGCGGCGTCGCACAGCGCGGTGTCCGAGAGCGGCTGCGCCGCGGGGCAACGTGGTCATGGGCGAAGGTTATCGGGCCCTTATCACCAGCCGCCCACCTGGGTACGGCGTGCCGTGCTCACGCCACCTTCGGCCTGCGGCGCGGGTACGGCGCTCCAGGCACCGGCGGCCCCCGGCCCGGTGGCCCGCCGGGCTCCCCGTTGGCCCGGAGTCCGAGGGTCCGTCGGACGGTGGTGCCGGGGCGTCTGCCCGGCGGTCCGTGGCGCCCGTGCCGTGCTCACCCGACCCCGGACCGGCGGCCGCCGTACCGTGCCGAGACGATCAGACCGCGTACGGTGCCCAGCCAGCCGGCCGCGACGATCACGGCGCCCACCGCCAGGCCGAGGGTGCCGTTGAGCGGCAGCGCGATGCCGACCGCGCCGCCCAGCACCCAGGCCATCTGGAGCAGCGTCTCGGAGCGGGCGAAGGCGGAGGTGCGGACCGGTTCCGGTACGTCCCGCTGGATCAGCGCGTCCAGGGACAGCTTGGCCAGCGCCTGCGCGAACCCGGCGATCGCGGCCAGGAACGCCACCAGCACCGCGCCGAAGAAGACGGCCGCCACCACCGCCGCGGCCAGCACACCGGCCAGCACCGTCACGATGATGATCTCCGGGGCGCGGGAGCGCAGCCAGGCCCCGACCGCCGTGCCGAGCGCGTTGCCGGTGCCCGCCGCCACGCCGACGATGCCGAGCGAGACCGCCGCGCTCTGCCCGGTCATCGGGTGCTCGCGCAGCAGGAACGCCAGGAAGAAGATCAGGAAGCCGGTCAGGCAGCGGACCGCCGCGTTGGCGGCCAGCGCGTGGGTGACCGCCGTACCGACCGTACGCAGTCCGGGGCGCTTGCCCTGCCGCCGGCGCGGGCCGTGCAGATGGGCCCCGTCGGCGGCGAGCAGCGCGGTGGCCTCGCCGCGGGCCGAGTCGACCTTGCGGGGCAGCGTGAAGGAGAGGAACGTTCCGGCGACGAAGATCACGAAGGCGCCGTAGAGCGGCCAGCGCGGCCCGAGCTGCTGGAGCCCGGCGCCGATCGGGGCGGCGGCGCCGGTGGCGAGCAGGCCGCCGAGGGTGACCCGGGAGTTCGCCTTCACCAGCGAGAAGGCGGGCGGCAGCAGCCGGGGCACCACCGCGCTTCTGACCACGCCGTACGCCTTGGAGGAGACCAGCACGCCGAGCGCCGCCGGATACAGCTCGATGCCGCCGCTGATCACCGCCCCCGACAGCACCAGGGCGAGCAGCGCGCGGGCCGCCATCGCGGTGGCCATCGCGGCCCGGCGGCCGTGCGGGACCCGGTCCAGGAGCGGGCCGATCACCGGGGCGAGCAGGGTGAAGGGGGCCATCGTGATGGCGAGGTAGAGGGCGACCCGGCCGCGCGCCTCGTCGGTGGGGACCGAGAAGAACACGGTGGAGGCGAGGGCGACGGTGATCATGACGTCGCCGGCGCCGTTCACCCCGTGCAGCTCGATCAGCTTGCCCAGGCCCGACTCGCCGGCCCCGTGCGCGTGCGTCACCCGGCGGATGCCCCGGGCCGGGCCGGTCACCGGCAGATGCAGCGCGCGGCCGACCGCGCGGAAACGCCGGGGACCGCGTCCCCGGACCCCGCCCTTCAGTTCCGTCCGTTCCGTCCGTGCGGCTGCCACCCCGTCATAGTGCCCCGAGAGCCGGGGGTATAGCGCGGTCATGGCACGGATGGAGCTGATCGGGTCGGGTGGGACGGCACCGGGCGCCGGACGGGAAACTCCCCCGGTGTCCCCCGTCGGTGTAGGCCCAGCGCAGCCGAGCAGGTAGCGTGCGTAGCGCGTCGTGGCGAATGTTCTCGGCCGCGCGCCTCACAGTCATCCCGCAGAATGGATGACGTAGGTGCGCCCGAGCGCGTCGGGCGCGGACGTCGACGCGGTCCCCGGGTCCGCTCCGTCCGTACCCCGCCGCAAGTGGCGCACCCGTGAGACGGCGTATGGAGAGAAGCGATACCTGTGAGCGCAGCGACAACGCGAAGCCGCACCCCTGACCGCCTGTGCGCCGAGGCCGTCGACCTCGCCAGGGCAGCGGCCCAGGAGGCGGCCGCGCCCGGTGTGGTCGGTGCACACGCCGGGCTGGTCTCGGAGGGTGACCGCGTTGTCACGCACTACTTCGAGTGCGTGGAGCTCGGGTACCGCGGCTGGCGCTGGGCGGTGACGGTGGCGCGGGCCTCCCGCGCCAAGCTGGTGACGGTCGACGAGGCGGTGCTGCTGCCCGGCCCGGACGCCGTCCTGGCCCCCGAGTGGGTGCCGTGGAGCGAGCGGCTGCGCCCCGGCGACATGGGACCCGGCGACCTGCTGCCCACCGACGCGGAGGATTTGCGGCTGGAGCCGGGCTGGTCCGGCGAGGACGAGCCGCCGCCGAACTCCGCCGTCTCCGAGCAGATGGCCGAGCTGGCGGAGGCGGAGGACGCCGAGGTCACCGCCGCCTCCCCGGCCGAGCTGGCGCTCACGCCGCCGCGCGGCACGATCGCGGCGGTCGCCGACGAGCTGGGGCTGCGCCGGGCCCGGGTGCTGTCCCGGTACGGGCTGCACACGGCCGCGGACCGCTGGGAGGAGGCGTTCGGGCCGAAGACGCCGATGGCGCAGGCGGCGCCCGCGCCCTGCGTGTCCTGCGGGTTCCTGCTGCGGATCGGCGGGTCGCTCGGGCAGGCGTTCGGGGTGTGCGCGAACGAGTTCTCGCCGGCCGACGGACGGGTGGTGTCGCTGGCGTACGGGTGCGGCGGGCACTCCGAGGCGGCGGTCATGCCGAAGCCGCCGCAGCCGGCCTCGCCGGTGATCGACGAGACGCGGGTCGATCCGTTCCCGCTGCGGCGGGCGGCTGACGCCGGGTCGGTGCCGGTGGGTGACGACGCGGCGGCGGACCTGGGGCACTCCTGAGCAGGTCCCTCTTTCGGCCTGAACGGCCTCGTCCTCAAGCGCCGGACGGGCTGACTCCGTGCGCGCGGTACCTTCGACCCCACGCCGTTGAGGTCGTCCAGGGCCGATGAGGAGAGATCAACGTGAGCAAGTTCGTGCGGCCCGCCGCCGAGGGCGCGGACCCGTTCGGTACGGCGCGGCTGCGGCGCGGGGTGCTGGACGCCTGGGCGGCCAGCGGCGCCCGGTTCCGGGAGGACGCCAACGCCGAGGAGGACCTGGTCCTCGGCGGCTACCGGGACCGGCTGGTCGTGGAGCTCGCGCAGAACGCCGCCGACGCCGCCGCCCGCGCCGGGCAGCCGGGCCGGCTGCGGCTCACCCTGCAGGGCGGCGTGCTGGTCGCCGCCAACACCGGCGCCCCGCTGGACGCGACCGGTGTCGAGTCGCTGGCCACGCTGCGCGCCTCCGCCAAACGGGACACCGCCGAGGGCGCGGTCGGCCGGTTCGGGGTCGGCTTCGCGGCCGTGCTGGCCGTCACCGACGAGCCCGCCGTCGTCGGCCGGCACGGCGGCGTGCGCTGGTCGCTGGCCGAGGCGCGGGACCTGGCCGCCGACGTCGCCCGGCACGCCCCGGGCCTCGGCGACGAGATCCGCCGCCGGGACGGACACGTACCGCTGCTGCGGCTGCCGCTGCCCGCCGAGGGCACCGCGCCCGACCCGTACGACACGGCCGTCATCCTGCCGCTGCGCGACACCGCCGCCGCCGATCTGGCCGAGCGGCTGCTGGCCGGCGTGGACGACGCGCTGCTGCTCGCCCTGCCGGGGCTGGCGGAGGTGGTGGTCGAGACGGCGGCCGGAAGCCGGACGCTGCGCCGCCGCACGGACGCCGGCGTCACCGTCGTAGAGGACTCCCGCGAGGGCGTCACCCGCTGGCGCACCGCCACCGCGCACGGCCCGCTCACCCCCGACCTGCTCGCCGACCGCCCGGTCGAGGAGCGGCTGCGCCCGCACTGGTCGGTGACGTGGGCGGTGCCGGTGGACGACGAGGGCGCCCCGGTCCGGCCCCGCACCAGCCCCGTCCTGCACGCCCCCACCCCCAGCGACGAACCGCTCGGCGTGCCCGCCCTGCTCATCGCGTCGTTCCCGCTGGACTCCACCCGCCGGCACGCCGCCCCCGGGCCGCTCACCGACTTCCTGGTGCAGCGCGCGGCGGACGCCTACGCCGGGCTGCTCGCCGACTGGTCCCCGGTCACCGACCGGATCATCGGCCTGGTGCCGGGCGCGCTGGGCCGGGGCGAGCTGGACGGCACCCTGCGGCAGGCGGTCCTGGACCGGCTGCCGCGCACCGCCTTCCTGCCGCCCGCCGCCGTGCCGGGCGGCGCGGACGACGAGGACGAGCTGCCGGTGTCGCTGCGGCCCCGGGACGCCGAGGTGGTCGAGGGGGCCGGCACCGAGACCGTACGGGTGCTGGCGGAGGTGCTGCCGACGCTGCTGCCGGCCGGCCTTGAGCGGCGCGTCGAGCTGCGCACGCTGGGCGTGGCGCGGCTGCCGCTGACCGACGTGATCGACCGGCTGGCCGGGCTGGAGAAGGCGCCCGGCTGGTGGCGGCGGCTCTACGACAGCCTGGCCGGGGTCGACCCGGACCGGCTCTCCGGGCTGCCGGTGCCATTGGCCGACCGGCGTACGGTGATCGGGCCCCGGCAGGTGCTGCTGCCGACGCCGGACGCGCCCGCCCTCGACCCCGAGGTGCTCGCCCGGCTCGGGCTGAAGGTCGCCCATCCGGACGCCGCCCATCCGCTGCTGGAGAAGCTCGGCGCGCTGCCGGCCACCCCGCGCGCCGTCCTCACCACCCCGCAGGTGCGCACCGCCGTCGCCGCCTCCCTTGACGACGAGGGCGGCGCGAACTGGGAGGACGACGCCCTCGACGCCGAGGAACTGGCCGACACGGTCCTCGGGCTGGTCCGGGACGCCGCCCTGGAGCCCGGCGAGGAGCCCTGGCTCGGCGCGCTCGCGCTGCCCGACGAGGACGGCGAGCTGTCCCCGGCCGGCGAACTGGTCCTGCCCGGCGGCCCGTTCGCCCGCGTGATGCGGGCGGACGAACTCGCCGCGGTGGACGCGGAACTCGCCGCGAAGTGGGGGCCCGAGCCGCTGGCCGCCTGCGGGGTCCTGGTCACCTTCGCCCTGGTCCGGGCCACCGACGTGGTCCTCGACCCGGACGAACTGGAGCCGCGGGACGGCGACTTCGCCGAACCCGACGACGCCGGGCTGCTGGACGCGGTGGACGTCTGGTGCGAGGACATCCTCGACCGATACCCCGACACCCCCGTCCCACCGGTCGCCACCGAACTCGTCGCCGTCCGCGACCTGGACCTGGTGGCCGACGACCAGTGGCCCGAGGCGCTCGCCCTGCTGTCCCGGCCGCCGCTGCGCGACGCGCTGGTCCAGCCGGTGCGGATGCTGCTGCCCGACGGCACCCACGAGACCGTACGGCCGTACACCGCGTGGTGGCTGCGCGGGCACCCGGTGCTTGGCGGGCGCCGCCCGGCCGGACTGCGCGCGGCCGGCGGCGACCCGCTGCTGCGCGGCCTGTACGACGAGGCGGACGCCACCGGCTTCGACGACGAACAGGTCCTGCGGGCGCTCGGGGTACGGACCTCCGTCGCCGCGCTGCTCGACGAACCGGGCGGCGCGGCCGAACTCCTGGACCGCCTCGCCGACCCGGACCGCCCGGTCACCGCCGCCCAACTGCACGGCCTGTACGGGGCGCTGGCCGACCTCGACCCGGACCAGGTGACCCTGCCGGACGAACTGCGCGCGGTCGTGGACGGCGAGGTGCGGGTGGTGGACGCCGCCGACGCGGTGGTCGTCGACTCACCCGACCTGCTGCCGTTCACCGGCGGCGTCCCGCTGCTGCCGGTGCGGCCGGCCCGCGCCGCCGAACTGGCCGAACTGCTCCAGGTACGGCGGCTGAGCGAGTCCGTCACCGGCCGCGTCGACTCGGCCGGCACCGAGCACGACGTACCGGAGCCGGTGCGGGCGCTGCTGGGCGCCCGGACCCCGTCCTGCTACGTCGAGCACGAGGAACTCGTCGTGGACGGCGTGCAGCTCGACTGGCGGCTCGGCGCCGACGGGGTGCCGCACGCCGCGACCCTGGAGGGCGTCGCCGCCGGCCTCGCCTGGGCGGCGGGCCAGTGGCCGCGCCGCTTCGAGGTGGCGGCACTCCTGGAGGACCCGTCCCGGACGGCGGAACTGGCGCGGGACCGCTGGTTCGACTGACGGCGGCGGGAAGGTCCGGAGCGATCTCGGTCACATTTTCTTCACCTCCGTACAACCATTCGTTTCCCTTGTTGATCTGATCACGCGAGTCAACAGACTCCCTGATCACTTGGGCCCCGGTGTGACACGAGCCGCTGGGGGGCGACGACCGCCGGGGCCCCCTTTCCCACTTGGGGATCGCATGCGTATGCGCGCCACCGTGGCCGCCGTTTCCGGCGCCCTGGCCCTGTCCGCTTTCGCCGTACCGGCCGCGCAGGCCGACTCGACGGCCGACCCGCTCCAGCAGCGGCCGACCGCCGCCGACGTCTTCGGCGTCGACGGGCACCGTTCCACCGCCCGTTCGGCCACCGCCCTGCCCACCATCACCAGCGTGTCGGTGAACGGCGGCAAGGACGTGGTCGTCGGCACCACCAACGCCAAGACCTTCACCGTGTCGGTGACCGCCACGCACGCGAGCGGCATCGCCGACGCCTTCGTCGAGCTGTGGCACGGCACCGACTTCGACACCTACGTCGACGGAGCCCTGTCGCAGAACCAGGACTACGCCACCTGCACGGCCGCCAGCGCCACCAAGTCCACCTGCAAGCTCACCGTCACGGCCCGTCCCGGCTACGACGACGAGCTGGTCGGGTACCTCTACGACAACGCCCTGGCCGGTTCCTGGAAGGTGAACGTGGCCGTGCTGGCGAACGACGGCAACGTCTACCAGGACACCGCCTACAAGACCGCCAAGGTCAAGCGCCTGTCCAAGCTGACCGTCAACGCCGCCCCGGAGCCGGTCAAGAAGGGCGCCACCCTCACCGTCACCGGCAAGCTGACCCGCGCCGACTGGGAGACCGAGAAGTACGTCGGCATCCCCAGCGGCCAGTCGGTGGCGCTCCAGTTCCGCAAGGCGAGCAGCTCCACCTACAGCAACGTCAAGGGCATCAAGACCACCTCGGGCGGCGCTCTGAAGACGACCGTCAAGGCGTCGTCCGACGGTTACCACCGCTTCAACTACCAGGGCATCACCAGCACCGCGGCGTCCGTGGCCGCCGGCGACTACGTCGACGTCAAGTAAGCACCGACCGCTTTTCCACTGGGGGAACACCCATGCGCATACGCACCGTCGCGACCGCCGTCACCGGCGCCGTGGCCCTGTCCGCCCTCGTCGTGCCGGCCGCGCAGGCCGCGTCCACGCCGAAGGACGTCGTCCTCGGCGACACCACCATCACCAAGGTCGTCGTCGACGGCGACAACAAGGTGTCCGTCGGCACCTCGGCCGCCAAGACCATCAAGGTCAGCGTGACCGCCAAGGACGACTCCGGCATCGCGAGCGCCGAGACGTTCTCGCTGTCCGGTCCCGGTTACGGCTACCTGACCACCGGCAAGCCGACCTGCGCCAAGGTCAGCTCCACCACCGCCACGTGCAGCGCCACGGTCAAGGTGGCCCCGAAGGTGGACTACCTCAGCAACGCCGAAGCGGGCACCTGGTACGTGGACGCGATGATCAACGCCAAGGACGACGACTTCGTCTGGGAGGAGAAGGCCGGCTCCTTCAAGTTCCAGCGGGCCTCCCAGCTCACCGTCAACGCCTCGCCCGAGCCGGTGAAGAAGGGCAAGACCGTCACCGTCACCGGCAAGCTGTCCCGGGCCAACTGGGAGACGCTCAAGTACGCGGGCTACAGCGGCCAGTCCGTGAAGCTCCAGTACCGCAAGAAGAGCGCCACCTCGTACACCACCGTAAAGACCGTCAAGTCCAGCTCGACGGGCGCGCTGAAGACCACCGTCAAGGCCACCGCGGACGGCTACTACCGCTTCGCCTTCGCGGGCACCTCGACCACCCCGGCGGTCAACGCCACGGGTGACTACCTCGACGTGAGGTAACTCGCCCGACAGCATCGGCAGTTCACCTCCAGGACACCCGGGTGAACTGCCGGTGTCGGGTACACCAAGGCTTCCCAAGGCGTACAACCAGCCCCACCCGTCACGGATCTGACCAGGCGAGTCAGCAGACTCCACTGTCACCCTGTGGGGGGAACGAACACATGCGTACCCGTGCCACCGTGGCCGCCGTCACCGGCGCCCTGGCCCTCTCCGCCCTCGTCGTGCCGGCCGTCGCGCAGGCCGCCGACGACACCCGGCCGTCCTTCGCGCGGGCCGTCGCCGACACCGCCGCCGATCTCCAGGCCGGCCTGAAGGGCGAGGCGTCCGCGCCCGCCGCCCGCAGCGGCGCCACCGTGAAGGCCGCCGCCTCGGCCGGCTTCTCCGTGACCGGCGTGTCCGTCAACAACAACAAGGACGTCGTCGTCGGCACGACCGGCAGCTACACCGTCCCGCTCACCTACACCCTGAACCACACCGGTGAACTGGGCGCCTACGGCACCGCCGCGATGATCTACCACGGCACCTCGATCGACGACGCGACCTGGGGCTTCAGCTCCGACGACGCGGCCACCTGCACCGAGGTCTCCACGACCGCCCTGAAGTGCTCCACCACCGTCACCTTCCTGCCGGCCGAGCTGCTCAACCTCGACGCCGGCACCTGGCGGGTCGGCGTCGTCGCGGTCACCGAGGACGAGGAGGTGACCCTGGAGAACGTGGGCACCCGCAAGGTCCTGCGCACCTCCAAGGTGACCGTCAACGCCGCCCCGGAGCCGGTCAAGAAGGGCGCCACCCTCACCATCACCGGCAAGCTCACCCGCGCCGACTGGGACACCAACAAGTACGTCGGCTACGGCACCCAGTCCGTGGTCCTCCAGTACCGCCCGGCGTCCTCCACCGCCTACAGCAACGTCAAGGGCATCAAGTCGACCTCGACCGGCGCCCTGAAGACGACCGTCAAGGCCTCGGCCGACGGCTACTACCGCTTCGTCTTCAACGGTTCCCCGACCGGCGGCAAGGCCACCGCCGCCGGTGACTACATCGACGTGCAGTAACCCCTACACGGGAAAGCGGCGGTCGACCAGTCTCCACAGGAGTTCCAGGGCGGCCGCCGCCACCGCCGCGATGCCGACCGCGGTCCACGGCATCGTGGTGCCGACCAGCTTCAGGGCGAAGAAGTCCTGCAACCACGGCACCGCCAGCACCACCAGGAACCCGGCGCCCATCGCCGCCACCAGCGCGATCCGCCACCAGGTGTAGGGGCGGGCGATGATCGCCAGCACCCACAGCGAGATCAGGAACAGCGTCAGCGTCGCGGCGCTGGTCTCCGCGTCCAGCGCGCCGGGCCCGCGGTAGTGGTGCCGGGCCACCAGATACGTCACGAAGGTCGCCGCGCCGGCCAGCACCCCGCCCGGGATCGCGTACCGCATCACCCGCCGCACGAAGTGCGGCCGGGCCCGCTCCCGGTTGGGGGCCAGGGCGAGGAAGAACGCCGGGACGCCGATGGTGAGCGTGGACAGCAGGGTCAGATGGCGGGGCAGGAACGGGTACTCCACCCGCCAGCACACCACCAGCACCGCCAGCAGCACCGAGTAGACCGTCTTGACCAGGAACAGCGTCGCGACCCGGGTGATGTTGCCGATCACCCGGCGGCCCTCGGCGACCACCGACGGCAGGGTGGCGAAGCTGTTGTCCATCAGCACGATCTGCGCCACCGCCCGGGTCGCCTCCGACCCCGAGCCCATCGCCACGCCGATGTCGGCGTCCTTCAGGGCGAGCACGTCGTTGACGCCGTCGCCGGTCATCGCGACGGTGTGCCCCCGGGACTGGAGGGCGCCCACCATGTCCCGCTTCTGCTGCGGGCTGACCCGGCCGAACACCGTGTGCGCGTCGATCTCCGCGGCCAGGTCCGCCCGCTCGGCGGGCAGCCGGCGCGCGTCCACCGCCGTACCGCTCAGCCCGAGCTTGGCGGCCACCGCGCCGACCGAGACCGCGTTGTCCCCGGAGATCACCTTGGCCTGCACCCGCTGCTGGTCGAAGTAGCGCAGCGTGTCGGCGGCGTCGGCGCGCAGCCGCTGCTCCAGCACCACCAGGGCGACCGGCTCGGCGCCCTCGGCCGCCTTCGGGTGGTCCGGGCCGCGCCCGGCGGTCCGGGCCAGCAGCAGCACCCGCAGACCCCGCTCGTTGAGCCGGCCGGTCTCCGCCAGCGCCGGGTCGTCCTCGGCCAGCAGCACGTCGGGCGCGCCCAGCAGCCAGGTGCCCTCCCCGGCGAACGTGGCGCCGCTGTACTTGCGGGCGGAGGAGAAGGGGAGCGTGGCGGTCGGCCGCCACTTCCCGGTGTCCGGGTAGGCGTCGACGATCGCCCGGAGGGAGGCGTTCGGGCGCGAGTCGGCGGCGCCGAGCGCGCCGAGCACCCGCCGTACGTACGTCTCCTCCGCGTCGGACAGGACCCGCAGCTCGGTGACGTCCATGCCGCCCTCGGTCAGCGTGCCGGTCTTGTCCAGGCAGACCGTGTCCACCCGGGCCAGGCCCTCGATCGCGGGCAGCTCCTGCACCAGGCACTGCTTGCGGCCCAGCCGGATCACGCCGATCGCGAAGGCCACCGAGGTGAGCAGCACCAGGCCCTCCGGGACCATCGGCACGATGCCGCCGACGGTGCGGGCGACGGCGTCCTTCAGGTCGTTGTCCTCGCCGACGAGCTGGCTGATGATCAGGCCGATCGCGGTCGGCACCATCATCCAGGTGACGTACTTCAGGATCGTGGAGATCCCGGACCGCAGCTCGGAGTGGACCAGCGTGAAGCGGGACGCCTCCTCGGCGAGCTGGGCGGCGTACGCCTGCCGCCCCACCCTGGTGGCCCGGTACGCCCCGCCGCCCGCGACCACGAAACTGCCGGACATCACCTGGTCGCCGGGGCGTTTGACCACCGGGTCGGCCTCACCCGTGAGCAGCGACTCGTCGATCTCCAGACCGTCGGTCTCCACACACACCCCGTCGACGACCACCTTGTCGCCGGGCCCGAACTCGATCACGTCGTCCAGCACGATCCCGGAAGTGCCGATCGGGGTGGCCCGCCCGTCCCGCCGCACGGCCGGCCGGGCCTCACCGATCAGGGCCAGCGAGTCCAGCGTCTGCTTCGCCCGCCACTCCTGCACGATGCCGATGCCGGTGTTGGCGAGGATGACGAACCCGAACAGGCTGTCCTGGATCGGCGCCACCACCAGCATGATCACCCAGAGCACGCCGATGATCGCGTTGAACCGGGTGAAGACGTTGGCCCGGACGATGTCCAGGGTCGACCGGCTGCTGCGCACCGGCACGTCGTTGACCTGCCCGCGCGCCACCCGGTCGGCGACCTCCGCGCCGCTCAGCCCGGCGGCCGACAGGGGCAGCGGCACCGGGTGCACGGGATCGAGCTCGGCACCCGCGTCGATGTGCGTCATGCGTTCGACGGTACGGGTGGATTCGTGGCTTCACACGGTGGAAGTCCGGAAGATCCGACCTGGGGAGGACAAGGGCCGGTCGGGATGCTGCGGTGGTACTACGCGCTGCCCCCGTCGGCGCTCCGGGCCCGCCTGAGGGCGGCGTCGCGCCCGCGGACGTACCAGATGCCGATCAGGCCGAGTCCGGCGCCTGCCAGGCAGGTCCACACCCACCACAGGTGCCCGTGGTCGTCGAACCAGCCGTAGAAGGGCAGCTGGACCAGGAAGAGGACGAACCAGATGACCGTGCCGCCGGTGATGGTGGCGACCACGGGGCCCTCCAGGGGCTCCGGCGCCTCGTGCTTCGGTGTCCACTTCGCCATGCGCACAGCTTACGAGGCACGGCCCCGGACCCGTCCGGCGCGCGGGTCTACGCGCGGAGATGGCTTTATCTCCGTCATACGTTCATACTGAATCCGTTTGTAGTTGACCACTTTTATTCGTAGAAAACACCAAACGGCGGTCGGGTGGGGGGCCGCTCGGTGATGAGGTCTCGCATGTCCACCCCGGCCCAGCCCCCGTACGGGGCTCTCGACCGCTACTTCAAGATCTCCGAGCGCGGTTCCACGCTCGCCCGCGAGGTCCGGGGCGGCTTCGCCACCTTCTTCGCGATGGCCTACATCGTCGTGCTGAACCCGATCATCCTGGGCAGCGCGAAGGACATGTACGGCCACCAGCTGGACAACGGCCAGCTGGTCACCGCGACCGCCCTCACCGCGGCGTTCACCACGCTGCTGATGGGTGTCATCGGCAACGTGCCGATCGCGCTCGCCGCCGGGCTCGGCGTGAACTCCGTCGTCGCCCTCCAGCTCGCCCCCCGGATGTCCTGGCCGGACGCGATGGGCATGGTCGTGCTGGCCGGTTTCGTCGTCATGCTGCTGGTCGCCACCGGGCTGCGCGAGCGCGTGATGTCGGCCGTGCCGTACGGGCTGCGCAAGGCCATCTCGATCGGTATCGGCCTGTTCGTGATGATCGTCGGCCTGGTCGACTCCGGGTTCGTCACCCGGATGCCGGACGCCGCGCAGACCACCGTGCCGCTCCAGCTCGGCACCGGCGGGCACCTCAACGGCTGGCCGGTACTGATCTTCGTCCTCGGTGTGCTGATCACGCTGGCGCTGATCGTGCGCAAGACGCCCGGCGCCATCCTGATCTCCATCGTCGTGATGACGGTCGTCGCGGTGATCGTCAACCTCGTCGCCGACATCCCCTCCTGGGGCCTGACCACCCCCGAGTGGCCCGGCAACCCGGTCTCCACGCCCGACTTCGGGCTGGTCGGCGAGGTCAGCCTGTTCGGCGGGTTCGACAAGGTCGGCGTGCTGACCGGCGTGCTGTTCGTCTTCACCGTACTGCTGTCGTGCTTCTTCGACGCGATGGGCACGATCATGGGCGTCAGCGACGAGGCCAAGCTGACCGACGCGCAGGGCCAGATGCCGGGCATCAACAAGGTCCTGATGATCGACGGTCTGTCGGTCGCGGCGGGCGGCGCCAGCTCCTCCTCGGCCACCACCGCGTTCGTCGAGTCCACGGCGGGTGTCGGCGAGGGCGCCCGGACCGGCTTCGCCAACGTCGTCACCGGCCTGCTGTTCGCCGTCGGCCTGTTCCTCACCCCGATCGCCACGATGGTGCCGTCCCAGGCGGCCACGCCCGCGCTGATCGCGGTCGGCTTCCTGATCCTGGCCGGCTCGATCAAGCAGATCGACTGGGCGGACCACACCATCGCCATCCCGGCCTTCGTGACGATGCTGCTGATGCCGTTCACCTACTCGATCACCAACGGCATCGGCATGGGCTTCATCACCTTCACGGTGCTGCGGCTCGCGGCCGGCCGGGCCCGTGAGGTGCCGGCGGCGATGTACGTGGTGTCGACGGTGTTCGCCTTCTACTACCTGATGCCGGCGCTGGGCCTGACGTGACCGGGCCTGACGTGACCGGGCCTGACGTGACCGGGCCTGACGTGATCGGACCTGGCGTGACCGGGCCTCACGTGACCGGCCCGTAGAACCTCTCGGTCTCTTCGACGGCGGACTGGAACCGCTCGTCGAAGTCCTCGCGGACGAGCGTCCGGACGACATAGTCCTGGACGCTCATTCCGCTTCTGGCGGCCCGCTCGCGGAGCCGGTCGAGCAGCTCCCCGTCCATCCGCAGGCTGAGTACACCGGTCTCCGCGGTCCCCGTGGTCGTCATGCCGACGAGGGTCGCCCCGGGGACCGGGTGACGCACGGCTTTCCCGCACTTGCTCACTCGTACGAGTGATGTGACGGTCGAGTGGCCGGGATCACGGGCGTGATCGTGCCGCCCCGTGCCCCTCCCGGTTTTCCTTCGCGTATCTAATGAGTTAGGCTAAGGACATGCCGGACCTCACCCATGGCGACGACGCCGCCGCCGTGAACTCCCTGCGATCCGCCGTGATGCGGCTGTCCCGTCGGCTCAAGCACCAGCGCGTCGACGAGTCACTCAGCCCCACCGAGATGTCGGTGCTCGGCACGCTGTCCACCTGCGGCCGTGCCACCCCGGGCGAACTCGCCCGCAAGGAGCACGTCCAGCCGCCCTCGATGACCCGCATCGTGGCGCTGCTGGAGGCCAAGGGACTGGTCAGCCTGGAACCGCACCCCGAGGACCGGCGCCAGAAGGTCGTGACGCCGACCGAGCAGGCCGTGGTGATGCTCGACGAGAGCCGCCGCAAGCGGAACGCGTTCCTGGCCACGCTGGTCGAGACGCTCGACGAGGACGAGTGGGCGAAGCTGCGCGCGGCCGCCCCCGTGCTGGAGAAGCTCGCGCACCAGTAACTGTTTCCGTTGTCTGCACGAGGAGGCGAACCCTTTTGAGTACGGGATCCGGAGCAGACTCCGCCCCCGCACCTGGCCCCTACGACGACCCGCCCGCCGACCCGCCCGCCCCCAAGACCTCGATGTTCGCCTCCCTGCGGAACCGGAACTACCGCCTGTTCTTCATGGGCCAGGTCGTCTCCAACATCGGCACCTGGATGCAGCGCATCGCCCAGGACTGGCTGGTCCTGAGCCTCACCGGCTCCTCGGCCGCGGTCGGCATCACCACCGCCCTCCAGTTCCTCCCGATGCTCCTCTTCGGCCTCTACGGCGGTGTCCTCGTCGACCGCCTGCGCAAGCGCCCCACGCTGCTGGTCACCCAGTCCGCGATGGCCCTGACCGCGCTGTTCCTGGCCGCCCTCACCCTCACCGGCCATGTGCAGGTCTGGCACGTCTACGTCGCCGCCTTCGTCATGGGCCTGGCGACCGTCGTCGACAACCCGGCCCGGCAGTCCTTCGTCTCCGAGCTGGTCGGCCGCGACCAGCTGCAGAACGCGGTCAGCCTGAACTCCGCCAACTTCCAGTCCGCCCGCCTGGTCGGCCCCGCCGTCGCGGGCCTGCTGATCACCGGCATGGGCACCGGCTGGGCGTTCTTCCTCAACGGCGTCTCGTTCGTCGCCCCGCTCACCGGGCTGCTGCTGATGCGGGCCCGCGAACTGCACGTGGTCGAGCGCGCCCCGCGCGGCAAGGGCCAGCTGCGGGAGGGCCTGCACTACGTCGCCGGCCGCCCGGACCTGATCTGGACCATCGTGCTGGTCGGGTTCATCGGCACCTTCGGCTTCAACTTCCCGGTGTTCCTGTCCGCCTTCGCCGACGACATCTTCGACTCCGGCGCGGGCACCTACAGCCTCTTCAACACCCTGATGGCGGTCGGCTCACTGGCCGGCGCGCTGCTCGCCGCCCGGCGCGGCACCGCCCGGCTGCGGGTGCTGATCGCGGCGGCGCTGGGCTTCGGCGCCCTGGAGGTGGTGGCCGCCGTCGCCCCCGACCTGTGGCTGTTCGCCCTGCTCATGGTCCCCATCGGCGTGTTCAGCATGACCGTCAACGTCACCGCCAACACCAGCATCCAGATGTCCACCGACCCGGCCATGCGGGGCCGGGTGATGTCCCTGTACATGATGGTGTTCCTGGGCGGCTCGCCGGTCGGCGCGCCGATCGTCGGCTGGGTCACCGACACCTACGGCGCCCGGGTCGGCTTCGCGGCCGGCGGCACGGTGGCCTTCCTGGCCGCGGCGGTGACCGGCGTCGTCCTGGGCCGGCTCGGCAACCTGCGCCTGTCGGTGGGCTGGCACCACGGCCACCCGCAGGTGCGGTTCGTACCACGCGGCGGGCGGGAGGAGCTGGCCGCGGCGGCGTAGCTCAGTCCTCGGGGAAGCCGTCGGTCTTCAGGACCAGGCCGACGGGGGTGTCGGTGAGGTCGATGTCCTCCCCGAACCCGAAGCTGACACTGCCGTGGTAGGTGCCGTCCTTGGGCAGCGTGTGCAGATGCCACTCGCCGGTGTACGGGTCGACGATCAGGTAGACCGGTACGCCGGCGGTGGCGTAGGTGTCCTTCTTGGGGCCGTAGTCGTTGGCGGCGGTCTTCTTGGAGATGACCTCGGCGACGAACTCGACGTCCTCGTTGCGCCAGTGCCCCTTGGCGTCCTTCTCCGCGCCCTCCGCGAGGGCCACCACGTCGGAGGCGAACCCGTTGAGGTATCCCGGGTAGTCCATACGGACATCGGACTTGACGCGCTTGCGCGGGTAC
Organism: Streptomyces sp. JW3; assembly: GCF_052216785.1. NCBI lineage: Bacteria > Bacillati > Actinomycetota > Actinomycetes > Kitasatosporales > Streptomycetaceae > Streptomyces > Streptomyces sp. JW3. The sequence goes on from NZ_JBQOUX010000039.1 coordinate 44,257, forward strand.
TTGGCGCGCAACTGTTCGACGACGTCCAGAATGATGTCCCAGTGGGTGTCCCGCTGCGGCGTCATGAAGATGTGACCCCCGACGATCTCGGTCTTGTAACCCTCGGGGACGGGCAACTTCTCAAGCCACTCGAACAGGACGTCCAACGTCAGCTCGACGCTCTCCTCGGCCATCTCGATCCTGTCTGCAAGGACGGTCATCGTGGCGCTCCTCCCCGGCCGCCGCTCGACAACGGGCAGCCGCGCGGTACAACGATACGCACGGTGACCAGGACACGCCGGGCAGACTGAGGGGCATGAGACTGTTCGCCGCCGTGCTGCCGCCCGAGGACGTGCTCGGGGAGCTGGCCGTCGTGGTGGACCGGCTGCGGCGGCTGCCCGGTGCCGGCCGGCTGCGCTGGACCGGCCGCCCCGGCCGGCACTTCACGCTCGCCTTCTACGGGGAGGTCGGCGACGACCTCGTACCGGAACTGTCGGAGCGGCTGGCGCGGGCGGCCCGCCGTACCGTCCCGTTCCCGCTGGCGCTGCGCGGCGGCGGGCAGTTCGGGCGGGGGCGGGCGCTGTGGACGGGGGCGGACGGTGAGCTGGACACCCTGCGGCAGCTGGCCGGGCGGGCCGAGGCGGCCGGGCGGAAGGCGGGGGTCGCGCGGGGCGAGCACCGCCGGTACACCCCGCATCTGACGGTGGCCCGGAGCCGTGAGCCGTTCGACGTACGGCCGTACCTGGCCGCGCTGGACGGCTTCACCGGCCGTACCTGGCAGGTGACCGAGCTGGTCCTGGTCCGCAGTAACCTGCCGGTCTCCGGGGTGCCGGGGGAGCGGCCCCGGTACCAGGCGGTGGTGCGGCTGCCGCTGGGGTGAGGGAGGTCAGGGCCAGACGGTCGCGTTCGCCCGGAAGTCCTCGGCGTCGGTCTCCACCGGCAGGACGCACACCAGGTGCCCGCCGGGGGCCCGCAGCACCTGGCACTCCTGCCAGCGCGACACCCGCTCCGCGCCCAGCCCGGTCAGCCGCGCCACCTCCGCCTCCAGATCGTCCGTCTCGATGTCCAGATGCATCCGGGGCGCGTCGTCGACGGCCTGGACGGCGGTGACCAGCCCCGGCAGCGCCTGGTGCAGGCTGGTGAACTGGGGCGCCGGCGCGAACGGCCGGGCCTCGGCCCCCAGCGCCGCCGACCAGAAGTCCGCCGCCCGGGCGGCCTCGGCCCGAGGCGCGTCGATGATGACGGCGTACACCCGGCTTCGGTGCATGGCGGAACCCTCCTGGACGGGGCACCCGGGGTCACCGCGGTGCCCGGCGAAGAATTAGGCTCGGGCCCGTGGACCCGAAAACCCGGAACCGGATCATGGCCGGTGTGCTTGTGCTGATGCTCGTGGTGGTCGCGGTGGCGGCGGCGCTCGGCAGCTAGCGCGGCCGTGCGCCGCCGTCCCGTTGTTCCCGCTACCAGGCGAAGGCCTCCGGGGCGGGCCCCGGACCCGGAAAGATCTCGTCCAGGCCGGACAGCAGCTCCGCGGACAGTTCCAGTTCGACGGCGCGCAGCGCGGACGCGAGCTGGTCGGCGGTGCGCGGGCCGACGATCGGGCCGGTCACGCCGGGCCGGGTGAGCAGCCAGGCCAGCGCGGCCTCGCCGGGTTCGAGGCCGTGCTTGTCGAGCAGGTCCTCGTACGCCTGGATCTGCGCCCGCGAGGCCGGGTCGGCGAGGGCGTCGGCGGCGCGGCCGCTCGCCCGGCGCCCGCCGGTGGCCTCCTTCTTCAGGACGCCGCCCAGCAGACCGCCGTTCAGCGGCGACCAGGGGATGACGCCGAGCCCGTACTCCTGCGCGGCCGGGATCACCTCCATCTCGGCGCGGCGCTCGGCCAGGTTGTACAGGCACTGCTCGCTGACCAGGCCGATGGTGCCGGCGCGGCGCGCGGCCAGCTCGTTGGCCTGGGCGATCTTGTAGCCGGGGAAGTTGGAGGAGCCGACGTAGAGGATCTTGCCCTGCTGGATCAGGACGTCGATCGCCTGCCAGATCTCCTCGAACGGGGTGTTCCGGTCGACGTGGTGGAACTGGTACAGGTCGATGTGGTCGGTCCGCAGCCGCTTGAGGCTGGCGTCGACGGCCCGCCGGATGTTCACGGCGGACAGCTTGTCGCTGTTGGGCCAGGGCGTCTCGCCGTCCGCGCCCATGTTGCCGTAGACCTTGGTGGCCAGGACGGTCCGCTCGCGCCGGTCGCCGCCCTTGGCGAACCAGTTGCCGATGATCTCCTCGGTGCGGCCCTTGTTCGCGCCCCAGCCGTAGACGTTGGCGGTGTCGAAGAAGTTGACGCCCGCGTCGAGCGCGGCGTCCATGATCGTGTGGCTGTCGGCCTCGTCGGTCTGCGGGCCGAAGTTCATGGTCCCGAGGACGAGGCGGCTGACCTTGAGTCCGGTGCGTCCCAGCTGCGTGTACTTCATGGTCCCCAAGCCAACGACTTGGAGTGCGCTCCAGGCAAGCGGGGGCGCGCGGTCAGTCGCGGGGGAAGCCGGCGGTGGAGAGGGTGAGGCCGAGGACGGTGTCGGTGAGGTCCAGGTCATGGCCGAAGCCGACCGTGGTCTCCGTGATGTACTCGCCGTCCTTGGGGTGCGTGAAGAAGTGGCAACGGCCCTGGTAGGGGTCGGCGACGAGGTAGAGGGGGACCTCGGCGACGGCGTACGCGGTCTTCTTCGGGCCGTAGTCGTTGGCGGCGGTGCCCCGGGAGATGACCTCGGCGACGAACTCGACGTCTTCGTGACGCCAGTGCCCGGTCTCGTCCTGCTCGGCGCCGTCGCGGAGCTTGGCGACGTCGGGGCAGAAGCCGTTCTCGTGGCCGGGGAAGTCGATGCGGACGTCGGAGAAGACCTCGACGTCCATACCGAACCGGTCTTCGACGGCCCGGACGATCCGGCGGATGATGTGCCAGTGCGTGTCCCGCTGCGGCGTCATGTAGATGCTGCCCTCGACGATCTCGACCCGGAATCCTTCGGGGACGGGCATCTTTTCGAGCTGCTCGAACCACGCGTCGAGGCTCTCGGTGCTGACGTCGGCCATGGCGATCCTGTCGTCTACGACGGTCATCGTGGCGCTCCTCCCCGGTGGCCCCGGACGGGAACCACCGCGCGGTACAACGATACGCACGGCGACCGGGACACGGGCGGGTCCCTGGACGACTACGGCCCGTACGGGCTGCCCAGCCCCCACCCCTGGAACATCGCGTCCGCGAAGGCGCCGGCGATCTTCCGTTCGCCACTCGCGCCGGGGTGGGTCCCGTCGTACGTGTCCGTGTGGATGTCGTAGGTGGGCGGGACGGAGGCCAGGAGCAGCGGGGAGCGGGGTTCGTCCAGGTCGGCGGCGGCCTTGGCGAGCAGGTCGTTGAAGAGGGTGACCTGGGCGCCGAAGTCCGGGTCCTGCTGGGCCCGGATGTTGGGGATCACCGGGAGGAGGACCATGCGGACGCGGGGGCGGGCCGCGCGGGCCCCGGCGACGAAACGGTGCACGTTCTCCGCCGTCTGCTCGGCGTTGGTGTAGAAGCCGAGGTCGATCAGGCCGAGGGCGACGAGCAGCACGTCGGCCCGGTGCGCCCGGACCGCCGCGCCGATCAGCGGGGCCATGTGCAGCCAGCCCTCGCCCCAGCCGGCCAGGTGGGAGCGGGGGAAGCCGGGGTCGGCGTAGCCGAGGGAGACCGGCGCGTCGGCGGCCTTGTCGTAGAGCGTCTCGCGCGGCCCGACGAACGTGAACGGACCGCCGTACCCCGTGCACAGGTGCTGCCAGAGCCGGTAGCGCCACGTGTGGTCGCCCGCGCTCCCGATCGTCTGGGAGTCACCGACGGGCATGAACCTGAGCATCCGTACATGATGAACGATCGCGGGGAGTTCGATGGTGTGAGCCGGGCCACCGCCGGGCCGCTCGTCACGAACACCCGTCCAAGATGGCAGGCTTGGCCCCATGCGCCGATCCCTCGCCTTCCTCGCCGCGGTCCTCCTCACGGGGGCGTGCGCCGTGCCCGCCTTCGCCGTCGACGGGGACGAGGGGTTCACCATCACGGACCCGCGGATCACCGAGTCCAGCGGCCTGGCCGCCTCCCGCCTGCACCCCGGCGTCTACTGGACCCACAACGACCAGGACACCGGCCCGTACATCTACGCGGTGGACGGTTCGACGGGCAAGACGGTCGCCCGGGTCTCGCTGGCCGGCATCGGCACCCCGCGCGACGTCGAGGCGATCTCCATCGGCCCGGACAACCGGATCTACGTCGGTGACATCGGCGACAACCTCGGCGGCACCTGGCCGTACGTGTGGATCTACGAGCTGCCCGAGCCGACGGAACTGAAGGACCAGACGGTCGAGGCGAAGCAGTACGTGGTGAAGTACGACGACGGCGCGCGGGACGCGGAGTCGATGGTGGTCCACCCGAAGACCGGCCGGGTGTACATCATCGACAAGCAGGAGGACGGCGGGCACCTGTACGAGGGCCCGGCCCAGCTGTCCACGTCCGGCACGAACGTGTTCACGCGCTCGGCGGCCGTCGACCTGTGGGCCACCGACGCGGCGTTCTCGCCGGACGGGAAGCAGCTCACGGTACGCGGATATCTCGGCGGGCTGTACTACGACTGGAACGACGGGAAGATCAAGCGCAAGGGACGGATCAGCGTGCCGCTCGGGCAGGGCGAGTCCGTCACCTACACGGTCGACGGCAAGAAGCTGCTGCTCGGCATGGAGGGCGAGAACAGCGGGGTGAAGGCGCAGGACGCGCCCGGCGGGAGCGCCGGGTCGTCGTCGGGGACGGACGGGAGTGCGACGGCCTCCGCCTCGGGCGGGGGCTCGGGCGACGACGGCAAGACGCTGAAGATCGGCGGGGCGGTCGGGCTGCTGGCGGTGCTGGTGCTGGTGTTCGGGGGGCGGCGGCTGTTCCGGCGGTCATGACGACAGGGGGCAGGGCAGTTCCGGGCGGGTGCGGTGCGGGGAGCAGGTGACGAGGCTGAGGGAGAGGTAGGCGGGGCTTTCGAGGTAGAAGCCGAGTGTGATGTCACCGCCGGTGGTGAGCCGGGCGGTGGCGGCGGTGACGTGGGCGGTCAGGCGGCGGGGGTGGCGGTGCGCCTGGGCGGCGAAGCGGGGCGCGTACTCGGTGAGCCGGTCGTGCAGCCAGGCCGCCGCGCCGGTGGCCTCGTCCCAGGTGCCGTGGTTCAGGGCGGGCGGTTTGAGCAGCCAGTACGCCGGTTCCAGCGGGGGGAGGTCGCAGGCGGGGAACGCCGTGGCCACCTCGCGGTAGCGCTGGATCAGTTCCGGGCGGCTGTCGGGCGGGGGCGGGTCGGGGTGCGGCGGGCGGCGCAGGGCCTCTTGGTCGAAGCGGGCCTTGGGGCCGGTCCAGAGGTAGGCGTGGTGGTGCACCGGAGTGGCTGAGGGTCAGAGGGGCAGCCCGAAGCGGGCGGGGTCGACGCCGGCGACGGCCAGCTCCTCCGAGGTGAACCGCAGTGGCGGCAGGTCGGGCCGCTTGCTGTCCCCGAGGGCCCAGGCGTCCGCGCCGATGCGGGCGAGAGTGAGACAGCCGTCGCTGCACGGGCCGCCGCAGGCCTGGACGAAGGTGGCGGAGGTGATGTCGAGGGCGTAGAGGTCGGGGGTGTGGGGCATGGCGGGTCCTTCCCGGTGAGCTGACCAGGGTTGATGGGTCTGGGGAGGACGCTAGGAGGGGAGGAGGCAGCGGCGGGTCGAATATTCGCGATTATTCTCGCGCGGTCACTCTGGATGTATGGACTTTCACTCAGAGTCCCCGGGAAGCTGTGGGCGCACGAACTTCATCGACACCCAGGGGGTGGTCGCGCATGGCGGGCAGGCTTCGCTTCAACGGCACCGGCAGCGGCGTCACAGGCTGTCCGTCCGTACACGAGGATCTGGACAGCGGGGAGGTGATCGTGCGCGGCCCTCCGCTCACCGACTCGGAAGACGTCGCGCAGCTACAGCACCTCTCGGAGGGCGAGGTGGCCGTCGTGGTTCCCCGGGACCTGCTGGTCGACTGGTCTCCGAAGGAGCAGACGCGGCAGGTGCGCACGATCGACCTCGATGAATTCCACACTCTGTTCGAAAGGTTCGAGCACACGGCGTGGCGATTGGAGACCCGCCAGCGGTACGCGAGCGACGAATTTACCGAGCGGTGGTCGCAGTTCATCAAGGCCGGCCGACTCGACGAGGACTGGGTGGAGGGATCGGTGGTCACCTGGTTCGCCGAGACGGTCCGCGCGCAGACTGCCAAGGGCAAGCGGATCGAGCGGGTGCGCCTCGTGGACGAACCCGCGACCCTTGGGCAGCGTTACCTCTTCGAGAGCGCCAAATGGAACATCGCGCAGGGCGAGGACATCCGGCACTTGAAGCGCGGACAGGCGGACCTGCTGCGCCTCCCCGCTGAGGACTTCTGGCTGTTCGACAGCCGCCTCATCGCGCTGCTCCGCTTCGACGACGACGACCAGCTCACGCACGTCGACTTGATCACGGAGCCCGCCGAGGTGGTGCGCTGCTCGATGATTCGAGATGCTGCCCGGCATCACGCCGTACCGTGGCGGGATTTCATGGTCGAGATGTAGGCGGCGGATCGGACACCGGTGGGTACGGATTACCAGAGGGCGCGTGAGGAACTAGGACGCAGGTTGAGAGAACTGCGTGTCGAGTGCCCTGATGGACGGCTCACCGGTGTGCAGCTCGCGCAGCGGCTGGGATGGCAGCAGTCCAAGGTCAGCAAGCTGGAGAACGGCCGCCAGACGCCCACGGACGCCGATCTGCGCGCCTGGGCGGGAGCCACTGGGCAGCCAGCCGTCTCGGCTGAACTGTGCGCTCGGCTCAAAGGCTTCGAGAGTCAGATCCGGTCGTGGCAACGCCAACTCGCCGCCGGGCACCGCCCGGTCCAGGACACGTGGAACACCCTGGTCGCGGAGTCCCGAACGCTGCACATGTGGGAGAGCTCCACGGTGAGTGGCATGTTGCAGACGGCCGACTACGCCAGGAACATCTTCGAGCGCTACGCCGAGATGCACCGTTCTCCGCGCGATACGGAGGAGGCGGTGCGAGCCCGTATGAAGCGGCAGGAATGGTTGTACCGGCCCGGCAGGCAGCTGAGGCTGCTGATGTGGGAAGGCGTCCTATGGGCGCGGGTCTGCCCTCGGGACGTACTGGCAGCTCAGCTGGACCGTTTGCTGGGCGTTGTGGGCATGGGCACCGTGCACCTCGGGATCGTCCCCCTGGATGCGGCGCTGCGTCTTCCGCCGGCGAACGCGTTCTGCGTCCTCGACGACCGGCTGGCCGTCGTCGAGGACTGGCACGCCGAACTCTGGCTCGACGACGCGGAGACGATCGCTCTCTACCGACGGGTCTGGGACACGTTCGCGGAGGCGGCCGTCTTCGGGGCGGAGGCGCAGCAGGTGATCGCTCGGGTGCGGCGGAGCATCAAGGTGTGAGCGGTGCCGTCAGTCGAGGCAGAACTCGTTGCCCTCGACGTCCTGCATCAGCAGGCAGGACTCGTTGAACTCGTCGGCGCGCAGCAGGTGCAGGCGGGTCGCGCCGAGGGGGATCAGCCGGGCGCACTCGGCCTCCAGCGCGGCGACGCGTTCCTCGCCGACGAGCCCGGTGCCGACGCGTACGTCGAGGTGGACGCGGTTCTTGACGACCTTGCCCTCGGGGACGCGCTGGAAGAACAGGCGCGGGCCGACGCCCCCGGGGTCCATGCAGGCGAACGCCGAGCCCTGGCGCTCGGGCGGCAGGGACTGGTCGAACTCGTCCCAGGACGCGAAGCCCTGCGGGGGCGGCGGGACAACGTATCCGAGCACCTCGCACCAGAAGCGGGCGACGCGCTCGGGATCGGCGCAGTCGAAGGTGACCTGGACCTGTCTGATCGTCGTCATCGGGTCAGCGTAGCCGGGGGTCTGCTGGAAATGGATGACACTTTGGCTTCGAGTGTTCACGGTTTGAGGACGTAGGGGCGGAACACGTCGTCGTCCGGTGGCCAGGAAGGATGCGGTGCGGGGGCCGGCGCGCGTGTCTCCCCCTGCGGGAACGGCAGGTAGCGGCCGACCGCGCGGGAGCGTTTGTGCCAGCGGCGCCAGCGGGCGTCGTAGGGCGTGGGCAGTCGCCAGACGTACGGGTCAGGCTGGCGGACCTCCCGTCCGGGATCGTCCTCGACGTGCCGGGCCCGCTCACACAGCAGGCGACGGAACACGGGTCTCCCACCTCGCCCACACACACTTCGTGTACCGCTCCTGACGGCATCCCCAGGAGTCCGCGAGCGCCGCGACGAGGGCGAGTCCGCGTCCGCCCTCCTCGTCGGGAGACGAGTCGTGGAGGCGGGGGAGCCGGTCGCGGTCGGGGTCGGAGACCTCCAGGAGCAGTTGCGTGCCGTCGAGCGCCAGTATCACCCGCACCTGGGCGTGGGAGACGCGGCAGTGGGCCACGGCGTTGGTGACGAGTTCATTGGCCAGCAGGGTGACCAACTCGGCCTGCTCACCGCTGACTCCCCAGTCAGCGAGCGCCTTGCGCAGACGGTGGCGGGCCGTTGGCACGTGTCGCCTGTGTTTGGGGATGCGGAAGGTTTCGGTTGTCGGCATGAGTCGTATTCGACACCGAGAAAAGTGCCATCGAGGAATGTATGCAGACGTCTCACTCGATCGTGTGATCCGGGACCAGGACGAGCCGCGTGCGTGGGAAGGTGGCGGACGGAGAAGGGGAGGGCCACATGCCCGCAGGTGGACGGCCGACGGTGCGTAGCAGGCGTCTGGGTACGGCGTTGAGGCGGTACCGGCAGGCCGCCAAGCTCGACCAGCCGCAGGCCGCCGAGGTCATCGCTTCGAGTCAGGCGAGGATCAGCCGCGTGGAGAGCGGGCACGCTACGCCTCGCGTCATCGAGGTACGGCTGTTGCTCGATGCCTACGGCGTTACCGACCCCGACGTCTGCGTGAGGCTTGAGGACCTGGCCAAGTATTCGAAGAAACGGGGTTGGTGGCTGGAGTACACGGGTCGGCTACGGCCGGACTACCTCGACCACATCGCCCTTGAGGACGACGCGAGTCACATCAGGCAATGGCAGCCGGTTCTGGTACCAGGGCTTTTGCAGACACCGGGGTACGCGGAACTGATCATTACCGAGGGGCCCAGTGACCTGCCTTCCGAGCAGATCGCAGAGTTGGTGAAGGTACGGAGTCGCAGGCAGGCGCGGGTCGCGGAGGGCGGGATCGAGTACACCGTCGTTCTGTGGGAGGCGGTCATCACCTACCCACTGGCGAGCGCGGCGGTCCACCGGGAGCAGTTGGCGGCGCTCCTTCAGGCGGCGCAGCGCGGGAACGTCACCCTTCAGGTCCTGCCTTTCAGTTCTGGCACACTGGCGGCCGGTACCTCCGCCTTCGCCGCCTTCAGCTTCGACTCCGCGTCGGCCGTCGAGGTCGTGACGATGGACGACTTGATGTGTACGACAATCCTTGAAGACCCGGCCGACTTGGCTGTGCATGCCAAGACATTCGAACTCTTGCAGTCGGCAGCGCTGTCACCGGGGGAGAGCACAGAACTCATTCAGCGCAAGTTGCGATAGATCGAGGAAGGCACCTCATGGCCGACATAACAGGTCCCTTTGCGAAGTCCTCTTACTCCACTCAAGAGGGCGAGTGCGTCGAAGTGGCCCCCACAGCCGCCCGAGGCCGAGCCGTCCGCGACAGCAAGCAGCATGAGGGCGGCCCCCTCCTCACCGTCTCCCGCGAGACCTGGCGGGCCTTCCTTCGGCAGTTCGCGTAACGCGGCTCAGAAGGCGTTCAGCGCGACGGTCAGGTCGGAGACGAACGTCCGCCATGACGGGATTTCGCCGACCGGACCGTCGCGGTCCAGTAGGTCGAGGAGCCGGTGCCGGTTGCGGGGGAACCGCTGCTGCAACTCCGTCAGGCGCCGCCCCTTGCAGCCGCTCGCCTTCGCCAGGGTCTCCTTGAGGCGTTGCTTGGGATCGGCGAGGCGTTCCACGGTAGTCGGCTTCGGCAGCTCCAGCGGGACGTGTCCGCGTGGGTTGCCGGCCACCTCACGGATGGCCTGCTCATCAAGGAGCAGCCACGCCTCAAGCATGCGTACGGGGACGACCGGCACGTGTGCCAAGCCCGGCCACTGCGTGTGAACGGCCTCCGTGATCTCCGCTTTGCGGACCTCCGGCGGCCCGTTGTCCGCATCGCGTTGGACCACTGCCACGTCGTAGGGACCACCGAGTTCCCTGGCGGCGCGGAGCTTGTCGGAGACGGAGTGGCCCACGGCCGACCGCAGCCAGCGCAGATTCCGGTGCGCTCACGGTGACCGGTACCCCCTGGTCGGCCGCGATGCCCTCGACATGGCTCACCAACCCCTGGTCGCTGCTGCCCTCGCTCAGGAACAGGACCCGTACCGTCATGCCGCACGTCCGTCCAGGTTCAGGGTGAGCTGCGCGTCGGGCGGTGCCTCCAGGTAGGGGAGGATGTCCAGTTTGGTGACGTAGTCGCCGGCCGTGTCCGAGGCCCGCCAGGTGCCGGACAGTGGGCGGAGCCGCAGCCGCCGGGTCACTTGGCCGTTGGACGTGCGGTAGGCGGAGGTGTCCGCGAACAGCAGCTCCTGGGCGTCGACGAGTTGGACGACACCGGGTGAGTGGGTGTTGATGAGGACTTGACGGAAGGGGTTGTCGTCGCCCGGAGTCTCCTGGGGGTCGACCGCGAGGTCGCGTACCAGGTCCACCATCGCGGAGAGGTTCGCGGGATGGATGCCGTTCTCCGGCTCCTCCATGCACACCAGGCCGCGGATCTCGGGGTCCTCCAGCAGCACGCACAGGGCCAGGAACCGCAGCGTTCCCTCGGACAGGCTCCGGGCGGGCAACACCATCCCGCTGATCTCGTGCAGCCGGACGGTGAGCAGTTCCCGTACGTCGTCCTCCTGCACGTCGAGCGTGCGGACCTGGAGGCCGGACAGGTCCGACAGACGGCCGGCCACCTGTGAGTAGAGCCGGGCGGGGTCGTCGGGAGACGTGTGCAGTGCGATGCGGAACAGGGTGCCGGGCAGGTGGAGTCCGTCGGGTCCCATCGACCGGGGAGCGGTGTAGCCGTCCGAGCTGCGCAGCGCGGACGGTTCCAGGGCGAGCCGCCGCCAGGACTGCATTTCCCGGCGGACGGCCAGAATGGTCGGATCGTCGCTCGTGTTGACCGTGGACACGACGGTGGCACGGGCCCGGGAGGCGGCGGCGGGCCGGGGCTGGCCTCGGCTGCCGCCGTCCTGGTGGATGCGGATCACCGACTCGGGGCCCTCGACCGTGGTCGAGATGTAGGAGACGCCCGAGCGCCGCCCAGTGACCACGGCGTCGCGGAAGTGCGCCTTGGAGTGCGGGAAGCGCAGCCGTGACCGGGCGTCCCCCTGTTTGATGTGGCGCAGGCTCTCGTGGACCAGGGACAGCCGGCCGATCTTCTCCGCGCCCTTGGGCGGCTCGTAGCCGAGTTCGAGTTCGTAGCGGAGGAACGAGGTGGTCGGTCTGGCCGGGCGGCCGAAGTCGTCCTCGACCTCCTGCGGGGGCACCAGCATCTCCGCCGCGAACCGCATGCGGTGCGTGCCGTCGTCGTACCCGTTCCAGAACAGGTCGCGGGCGTCGCCGTGCCGTTCGCCGTGAGTGCCCCGGACCTCCTGGGCCGCCTCCATCAGCGGTCGGTCGGCGAGCAGGCTCAGGAACTGGATGGCGTCGAAGACGTTCGACTTGCCCGTGCCGTTCTCGCCCGCGATGCAGGTGAACGGGCCCAGCTCGACCGTCAGGTCCAGGAGGTTCTTGAACCCGTCGACCTCTAGCCGTGTGAGCATCCGTCCTCCCGGGCGATGCGGCCGGCCGGTCCCTGCACCGGTCGGAACAGTGTCCTCAGCAGCATAGGTGCCGAAAGGGCGCCCGGCGTGCTGCTCTGCCGGGCGCCCTTTCGAGCCGCGTACGCCGAGAAGTCAGAGCTTATCGATGACGTAGTCGACGCACTTGGTGAGGGCCTCGACGTCGGACGGGGCGATCGCCGGGAACATCGCGACGCGGAGCTGGTTGCGGCCCAGCTTGCGGTAGGGCTCCGTGTCGACGATGCCGTTGGCGCGCAGGGCCTTGGCGACGGCGGCCGCGTCGATGTCGTCGGAGAAGTCGATCGTGCCGATGACCTGGGAGCGCTTGGCGGGGTCCGAGACGAACGGGGTGGCGTACTTGGACTCGTCGGCCCAGGTGTAGAGGCGGGTCGAGGAGTCCTTCGTGCGGGACGTGGACCAGGCCAGGCCGCCCTGGCCGTTCAGCCATTCCAGCTGGTCGTTCAGCAGGAACAGGGTGGCCAGGGCCGGGGTGTTGTACGTCTGGTTCTTGCGGGAGTTGTCGATCGCCGTGGGGAGACTGAAGAACTCCGGGATGTGGCGGCCCGACGCGTGGACGCGCTCGGCGCGTTCGATCGCGGCGGGGGAGAAGATGCCGATCCACAGGCCGCCGTCGGAGGCGAAGGACTTCTGGGGGGCGAAGTAGTAGACGTCCGTCTCGGCGATGTCGACCGGGAGGCCGCCGGCGCCGGACGTGGCGTCGACCAGGACGAGAGCGTTCTCGTCGGCGCCCGCGACGCGCTCGATGGGCATCGCGACGCCGGTCGAGGTCTCGTTGTGGGTGTAGGCGTAGACGTCCACGCCGGACTCGGCCTGCGGGGCCGGGTGCGTGCCGGGGTCGGAGGAGATGACCGTCGGGTCCGCCAGCCACGGGGCCAGCTTGGCCGCCTTGGCGAACTTCGAGCTGAACTCACCGAAGGTCAGGTGCTGCGACTTGGTCTCGATCAGGCCGTGCGTCGCGATGTCCCAGAACGCGGTGGAGCCGCCGTTGCCGAGGACCACCTCGTAGCCCTCGGGGAGGCTGAACAGTTCGCCGACGCCCTCGCGGACTTTGCCGACCAGGTTCTTCACCGGGGCCTGGCGGTGGGAGGTGCCCATGAGAGAGGTGCCGGTGGCGGCGAGCGCGTCCAGCGCCTCCGTCCGCACCTTGGAGGGACCCGCGCCGAAACGTCCGTCCGCGGGCTTGATGTCAGAAGGAATCCGGATCTCAGCCACGTGGCCGAGGGTATCCGTTGCGGGAAACCTGGGCGAAACGTCGTCCGTCGGCTGAGACGAGGCGAGACCGGGCTCAGGACATGGCAGGCGTGGCGGAGAACGTCACCGGCAGGCTCGTCAGGCTGCGCATCCACGGGGACTCGCGGCGGCGCAGGGAAGCGACGGGTACGGCGAGGTCGATGTCGGGGAGCCGGTCCAGGATCACCTCGATGCCGGTGCGCGCGATGACCTCCGCGATCTCCTGGGCCGGGAACGGGCAGCGGTGCTCCCCGTGGCTGAAGGAGAAGTGCGCGTTGTTGCCGCCGGTCAGCGTCGAGCCGTCGGTCCGGACCTGGGGGTCGGAGTTGGCGCCCTGGAGGCCGAGGATCAGCAGGTCGCCGGCGTTGATGCGGCGCCCGCCGAGCGTGGTGTCACGGGCGGCGTATCGGCCCGGCATGTTCTGGGTGGGGGTCTGCTCCCACAGGACCTCGTTCATCGCCTCGCCGACGCTGCTGCGGCCGCCGAACATCGAGGCCGCGAAGCGGTGGTCGGTCAGCATCAGGTGCAGTGAGGTGCCGATCCAGTCGGCGGTGGGCTGGTGGCCCGCCGACATCAGGATCATCAGGTCCTGGACCAGTTCCTCGTCCGTGAAGTCGGATCTGGCCTCGATCATGCGGGAGACCACGTCGTCGGCGGGGGCCGCCTTGCGGTCGGCGACCAGCGTCTGGCAGGAGTCGTGCAGGTGCTTCTGGCCCGCCAGCGCGCGGTCGCCCGCGTTGATCATGTCGGTCATCGAGGTGACCAGGGCCAGGCCCTCCGCGTCCGACCAGCCGTACAGGTGGGCCAGCACGCGGACCGGGAGCAGCATCGCGTACTCGGCGATCAGGTCGGCGTCGCCGCGGCCGCAGAACGCGTCGATCAACTCGTCCGCGAAACGCTCGGAGTCGGCGCGCAGGACCGCCGGGTCGACGCCGTCCAGGGCGTCGCTGAGCATCCCCGAGCGGCGGCGGTGGCGTTCGCCGACGGTGTAGAGGATGGACGGCTGGCCGCGGTTGATGACCGGGCGCAGCGGCCAGTCGTCCGGCACGTTGTCCCACTGGTTCCACAGCTCGGAGTCGCGGCTGTACAGGTCCGGGTCGCCGGTGACCTGGTGCAGTTCGCGGTAGCCGATCACCAGCCAGGCGGGGATGCCGCCGTCCAGGATGACCGGGGCCACCGGGCCGTGCTTGCGCCGCATCGCCCGGTAGAGGTCGGCCGGCTCCTCGTGGGATCCGGGGCCGCGAAGGGGGAGGGGGCTCACACCAGCTCCTGGGTGGGTTGTGCGGGGGTGCTGGCGGTCGTGGTCCGCGCGTAGCGGGCGTAGACGTGTTCCACCAGGGTGATCAGGATTTCCTTGGCCGACTCGCGGGAGCGCGCGTCGCAGCGCAGCAGCGGGACGTGCGGGTCCAGGTCGAGCGCCTCGCGGATCTGGGCCGGGGCGAAGTCGGGGCCGCCGAAGTCGTTCAGCGCCACGACGAACGGGGTCCCGTTGCGTTCCAGGCGGTCGATGGCGTACCAGGAGTCGTCGATCCGCCGGGTGTCGACCAGTACGACGGCGCCCAGCGTGCCGTAGAAGAGGCGGTCCCACAGGAACCAGAAACGTTCCTGCCCCGGGGCGCCGAACAAGTACAGGACGTTGCGGGCGTCCAGGGTGATGCGGCCGAAGTCGAAGGCGACGGTCGTGGTGGTCTTGCCGTGCACGCCGTTCAGGTCGTCGACCGTGGCGCCGGCCTGGGTCATCGTCTCCTCGGTGTTGAGAGGACGGATCTCGCTGACCGAGCGGACCAGGGTCGTCTTGCCGACGCCGAAGCCGCCCACGATCACGATCTTGAGGCCGTTGTCGGCGGAGGCGCCGAGCGGCGCGCTCGCTCTAGAGGTTGCGGAGTCCAACGAGCACCTGCTCCAGGATTTCGGGATCGGGTAGGGCTTCCTGACGGGGGTGGCGGGCGCTGACCCGGCCGGAGTCCAGCAGGTCGGTCAGCAGGATCTTGGTGATGCCGACCGGCAGCCGCAGCTCGGCGGCGATCTCCACGACCGCCGTCGGGCGTTCCGTCATGCGCAGGATCGCCGCGTGCTCCGACTGCATGCCGGGGACCGGGTCGCACTCGGCGACGACCAGCGTGACCAGGTCGAACGGGCTGTCCGAGTCGGTACGGCTGCGGCCGCCGGTGAGGGTGTAGAGGCGGTCGGGGGCGTCGTCCCGGCCGGGCCTGCCGCCGGGCGTGGTCATGAGTTCCGGGGCCGGGCGGTCAGGTGCTCGCCGAGCTGTTCCACGAGTTCGCTCATGTTGTGGCCGACCAGGCCCGCGTCGGCGTCCTCGGCGGTGACCACGGCCAGGTGGGCGCCCTCGCCGGCCTCCACGATGAACAGCACCCCGCCGTAGAACTCGGCCATCGCCGAGCGGACGCCTCCGGTGCCGTCGCCGAACTCCACGGACGCGCCGTGCGACAGGGACTGGATGCCGGCCGCGATCGCGGCGAGCTGGTCGGCCTGGTCGGCGGTCAGCTCCGGAGTGCGGCACAGTTTCAGGCCATCACGGGAGAGCACCAGGGCGTGCCGGGCGCCGGGGGTGCGCTGGAGCAGGCCCTCTATCAGCCACGTGAGCTTGTCGTCGGCGGTCGTCGTGCCGGTCATGAGCGTGGTGTCGCCTTCCGGGTGGGGTTACGGGTGCGAGGGGGTGGGGGAGGAGGGGGTGCCGGTGGTCGTGGCGGGGCCGTCCCGGCCGTCGTCCCGGCCGTCCGGGCGGTCGTCCGGGCGGCCGTCGGTGGGCTGCGGGGTGGCGTCCGCCGTCGCCGCCGTCCTCGGGGCGTCCGCCGTCTCCGGGGTGTCGTCGGCGGCCGGGGTGTGCGCGCCGCGTACGGCCTGGCGGAAGCTGCTGAAGCGGGCGACGCGGGCCAGTGACTCCTCGCGGGTCGGCGGGGCGGACGGCGTGGCGGGGCGCTGGGCCAGCTGCGCGCGCTCGGCTTCGGCGAGGGTACGGCCGCGGCGGCGGCGGGGGAGTCCGTGCGGGAGTGCGGGCCCGCCTTGGGCATCCGGGTGGTCCGCCGCCTCCTGGCCGGTCGTGGCGTCCTGGTCGGCGGCGGTGGGCGCGGTGTGCCGGGGTACGGCGTCCGTGTCCGGCCCCGGGAGCGCGGCCGCGGTGGAGCCGTGCCGGTGCGGCAGCCGGGGGGCGCCGGGCGCCGCGTCGGCCACCACAGCCGGGTCCGCCGTGTCTGCCGCGTCGGCCACCACAGCCGGGTCCGCCGTGTCTGCCGCGTCGGTCACCACAGCCGGGTCCGCCGTGTCTGCCGCGTCGGTCACCACAGCCGGGTCCGCCGTGTCTGCCGCGTCGGTCACCACAGCCGGGTCCGCCGTGTCTGCCGCGTCGATGGTCCCCGGCGTCCTGCGGGTGCCGGACGCCGATACGAGCAAGTCCTGCGGGATCAGCATCAGTACGCCCGTGCCGCCCCGGGCCGACGGTCGGAACGAGACCTTCAGCCCGTACCGCTGCGCCAGCCGCCCCACCACCGCGAGCCCCAGCCGGGTCCCGGTCAGGCCGCCGAGCCCGGCGGTCCGGCCGGACACCGCGCGTTCGGCGCGGCGCAACTGGACGTCGCCCATGACCAGGCCGCTGTCCTCGACGGACACGATGGCGCCGGCCGGGACCTCCTCGACGTAGACATGGACCTCCGCCGTCGGCGGGGAGAAGTTCGCGGCGTTGTCCAGGATCTCCGCCAGCGCGTGCATCACGCCCTCGGCGGCGTGCCCGGCGACGGCGGTCTCGCTGGTGGAGTGCACCCGGACCCGCTGGTAGCCGCTGATCCGGCCCATCGCGCCGCGCAGGATGGACTCCATGCCGATCGGCCGGGCCCAGCGGCGTCCCGAACGGGCGCCCGCCAGTACGGCGACGGAGTCGGCGAGCCGGCCCGCCTGGGCGGTGCGGTGGTCGAGGTGGAGCAGGTCGGTGAGGACGTCCTCGTCGGCGTGCCGTTCCTCCATCGTGCGCAGGTCGGCGAGGGTGGCGGTGGCCAGTGCCTGGAGGCGGCCGGCGACGTTGGCGGTGGCGGAGACGGCGGCGGCGCGGCGCGACTCGGCCTCGCGGAACCTCTTGGTGACCCGGGCCACCTCCCCGGTCAGCCGGGCCCGTTCCGCCATGTGCTGCTCGGCCAGCCGGTCCCGCTCGGCGGCGTGCTCCTCGGTGAGCCGGGCCAGCTCCGCCTCGTACTCCGCCGTCAGCCGCGCGTGTTCGGTGGCGTGCGCGTCGGTGAGGCGGGCCCGCTCCTGGACCAGTTCGGCCGCGGCACGCGCGTGCTCCTGGGCCAGCTCGGCGGTCAGCCGGGCGCGTTCGCGGTCCAGTTCGGCGGTCAGCCGGGTGCGTTCCTGGCGCGCCTCCTCGGCGATCCGGACCCGCTCCTGGAGCAGCCGCCCCAACTCCTGGTTGGCGGACTCCAGTCGGCGCCGGGCCGTCCGGGCCGACCGGACGCCGTGCACGGCCACGGTGACCGCCACGCTCAGCAGCAGACCGGCCGCGCCGGCCCCCAGCGCGAGCGGGACGCGCACGGCTTCCGGTGCGGCGGCCACCGCGGCGGCCACCACCAGCCCGGCCGCCACCGCGGTGATCAGGAAGACGGGCAGCAGGCTGGATATGGCGGGGCGTTCGCCGGAGGGTGTGGGGGAGGTCATCAGTCGGTTCCTCGGTCGAGTCCGCGGGAGTTCACCGGAGCAGGGCGTTCCGTGGTCTGTTTTCGGCAGTCTTCTCCGGTGCCGGCCAACACCTTTGGCTACCTGACGGTCACTATAAGAGACTTCACGGTCGCGTTGGGCACATTAGTGTCACGTTCTTAGCATCAGATCACAGGAATAACTACGGCAAAGGTGCCGGTGGTGAACGCGGCGCTCCGGATGGCTCGAAGCGGCATGCTGAGTACATGACGGATCTGCGGAACGCGCTACGGACGGCCGTACGCGGCGAGGTCTCCTTCGACGCCACCGCGCGGGCGCTCACCACCATGGACGCGTCCAACTACCGCCGGGTCCCGCTGGGCGTGGTCGCGCCCCGGGACGCCGACGACGTGGCCGCCGTACTGGAGGTCTGCCGGGCGCACGGGGTGCCGGTCGTGCCCCGCGGCGGCGGCACCTCGATCGCGGGCCAGGCCACCGGCACCGGCGTGGTGCTGGACTTCACCCGGCACATGAACCGGCTGATCGCCCTCGATCCCCGAACGCGCACCGCCGTCGTCCAGCCGGGGCTGGTCCTGGACCGGCTCCAGGAGGCGGCCGCCCCGCACGGTCTGCGCTTCGGCCCCGACCCGGCCACCCACAGCCGCTGCACCCTCGGCGGCATGATCGGCAACAACTCCTGCGGTTCCCACTCGGTGGCCTGGGGAACCACGGCCGACAACGTGACCGGGCTGTCCGTGCGCACCGCGCGCGGCGAACGGCTGCGGCTCGGCCGGGACTGGGCCGGCGCGCCGGCCGGTCTGCGCCCCCTGGTGGACGCCGAACTGGCCCGCCTGCGCACCGGCTTCCCCGAA
Source organism: Streptomyces sp. JW3 (assembly GCF_052216785.1). Taxonomy (NCBI): domain Bacteria; kingdom Bacillati; phylum Actinomycetota; class Actinomycetes; order Kitasatosporales; family Streptomycetaceae; genus Streptomyces; species Streptomyces sp. JW3. The sequence goes on from NZ_JBQOUX010000039.1 coordinate 62,850, forward strand.
CTGCCCCGCCGTATCTCCGGCTACGCCCTCGACGCCCTGCTGCCGGAGCGCGGCGCGGACGTCGCCCGCTCCTTCTGCGGCTCCGAGGGCACCCTCGGCGTGCTGACCGAGGCGGTCGTCCGGCTGGTCGAGGCGCCGCCCGCGCGGGCGCTCGCGGTGCTCGGCTACGGCGACGAGAGCGCGGCGGCCGAGGCGGCGGCCGCGCTGCTGCCGCTCGGGCCGCTGACCGTGGAGGGCATGGCGGCCGACCTGGTGCCGGACCCGGCCGGACTGCCGAAGGGCGGGGCGTGGCTGTTCGTGGAGACCGGCGGCGAGTCGGCGGCCGAGGCCCGCGCGCGGGCGGACGCGGTGGTGCGGGCCGCCGATGTCGTGGCCGCCCGCGTGGTCACCGACCCGGCCGGGCAGCGGGCGCTGTGGCGGGTGCGGGAGGACGCGTCCGGTACGGCGACCCGGATGCCGGACGGGACGGAGGCGTGGCCCGGCTGGGAGGACTGCGCGGTGCCGCCCGCCCGGCTCGGCGGGTATCTGCGGGACTTCCGGGGGCTGCTGGCCGAGCACGGGCTGCGCGGAACGCCGTACGGGCACTTCGGGGACGGCTGCATCCACGTCCGGATCGACTTCGACCTGCTCACCGGCCCCGGAGTGGCCCGGTTCCGCCGTTTCTCCGAGGAGTTGGCGGATCTGGTGGCGGCGCACGGCGGTTCGCTGTCCGGCGAGCACGGCGACGGGCAGGCCCGCGCGGAACTCCTGCCGCGCATGTACGGCGCCGGGACCGTCGGCCTCTTCGCCCGCGCCAAGGCCGTCTGGGACCCCGACGACCTGCTCAACCCCGGCATGCTGGTCCGCCCGGCCCCCCTCGACAGCAATCTCCGCTTCGCCGTCCTCCCTCGCGAGCCGGTCGACGTCGCCTTCGGCTACCCGTCCGACGGCGGCGACTTCACGGCTGCGGTCCGGCGCTGCGTCGGCGTCGCCAAATGCCGTACGACGTCGGCGGCGGGGGCGTCCGTGATGTGCCCGTCGTTCCGGGCGACCGGCGCGGAGGAACACTCGACGCGCGGCCGGGCCCGGCTGCTGCACGAGATGCTGGCCGGCGAGGTGATCACCGACGGCTGGCGGTCCACGGAGGTCCGCGACGCCCTCGACCTGTGCCTGTCCTGCAAGGGGTGCCGGTCGGACTGCCCGGTCGAGGTGGACATGGCCACCTACAAGGCGGAGTTCCTGCACCACCACTACGCGGGCCGGCGCCGCCCCGCCGCCCACTACACGATGGGATGGCTGCCCCTCTGGCTGCGCTGGGCCGCCCGTACCCGGACGGCGTCGCCGCTCAACGCGCTGGCGTCGGTACGCCCGCTGGCCGCGGTGGCCAAGCGGCTGGGCGGCGTCGCGGCCGAGCGGGAGATCCCGCGGCTGGCCGGCGAGACGTTCACCCGGTGGTGGCGCGGGCGGCGGGCGGCCG